>JBFIOX010000298.1:0-3244 GCA_041610455.1 Gemmatimonadota bacterium | reverse complement strand
GGCCGACCGGCTGGCCCGCGGGCCCGCCCTGCCCCTGCGCCTCGCCAAGCGGGCCATCCAGGCGAGCCTCGCCTCGAGCCTCGACCAGATGCTGGATTTCGAGACGGACGCGCAGCGGCAGTGCTTCACATCGGAAGACGCGCGCGAGGGGGTGCGCGCGTTCCTCGAGAAACGCGAGCCCCGGTTCGGGGGCGTCACGGAGACGACACGATGAGCGACGGAGGGGTGGTCCGCCGCGCGACCGAGAAGGACTTGGACGAGCTCGTCGCCATGTGGGCCCAGTACATGCGCATTCACGCGCTGAATCCCGCTTATCGGAAGCTCCGCCCGGATGCACTCCGCATGCGGCGGCGGGTGTTTCAGCGCCGTATCGAGGAAGCCAGCTCCGCCATCTTCGTGATCGAGCGCGAGGACGGTGGGCTCGACGGCATGATCGTGTGCTTTCTCGAAGAGAACGAGCCGTTCTTCTACCCCCTCCGCTACGTGCGCATACAGACGCCGTTCGTTCGGCGCGACGCGCGCCGTCGGGGGAACCTGGGTCGGCTGCTCCGCGCTACGTTCGCCTGGGCCAGCGAGTGGGAGGTGGAGGAGGCGCGACTCTACACCGGGGCCGACAACATCGTGGCCAACGCCGTGGCCGATGAGCTCGGCTTCGAGGCGATCGAGATCGTCCGACGGCGTCCGCTCAAGCCCGAGCCGACCATCCACTGGGAGGACCAGCTGCCGTGAGCGAGCAGATCCTCGCCGTCCTGGGGGCCGGTACCATGGGACACGGCATCGCGCAGGTCGCCGCGATGGCGGGCTACGAGACGCGGCTGTTCGACGTCATCCCCGAGGCGCTCGACGCGGCGCGCGGCCGCATCGAGGCGAACCTGGCCAAGGGCATCGAGCGCGGCAAGGTGACGCCGGACGAGATGAAGCTGGCGCTCGACGCGCTGCGCACGTTCGACGATCTGGAACGCGCGGCGGAAGACGCGGCGATCGTCATCGAGGCCGTCCCGGAACGCCTGCAACTCAAACAGACGCTTCTCTGCGCGTGCGCCGCGGCGGCGACCGAGGGGGCCCTGCTGGCCAGCAACACATCGTCGCTGTCGATCACCCGCATCGCCGAGATGGTGCCGGGACCGGAGCGCGTGGTCGGCATGCACTTCTTCAACCCGGTCCACATCATGGCGCTCGTCGAGATCGTGCGCGGAGGCCGAACGTCCGACGATACCATCGAGCGGACGCGGGCCGTGGCCGAGCGCATGGGAAAGACGCCGATCGTGGTCGCCGACTCCCCGGGCTTCGCCTCGTCCCGGCTGGGGGTCGCGCTCGGACTCGAGGCGATCCGCATGGTCGAGGAGGACGTGGCCACGCCCGAGGACATCGACACCGCCATGGTCCTGGGCTACCGGCACCCCATGGGGCCGCTCGAGCTGGGCGACCTGGTGGGGCTCGACGTCCGGCTCGACATCGCGCGTTACCTGCACGAGGCCCTCGGATCGCCCCGCTTCGAGCCTCCCGCCCTGCTCGAGCGCATGGTCGCCGAGGGCAAGCTGGGCAAGAAGTCCGGCCAGGGGTTCTACCGCTGGGAGGAGTGACGTTCAGGCGCGCGCCCCGGCCCCGCGGGCGTACCGCCCGGGCCCGAGCGCGCTTCGCGCCCGCCCCAGAGAACCGCATCCATACGGTCGTCCGCGCGCGCGTCATCACGCCGGGGGGTCGCTGAATCGGAGCGCGACCCGCATCGTAAGGCCGAGGCTCGAAGCATCTCGAAGGAGAGAGCGACGTGAGTGACGTACGGACCACCCGGCCGACGGTCGAGGAGCGTGTCGACCCACCCGCGGCGAACGGCGGCAGTCCCATGAGCGAGACCCGGAGCGCGGCAGCCGCCGCGGAGCAGCGCAAGCGCCTCTTCCCCTGGGTGCGCCCCTATTACGAGGAGCCCCTCGTGCTCTCGGACGGGGAGGGCGTCTGGGTGCGGGACGCCGAAGGAGAGGAATACCTGGATCTCTTCGCCGGCATCCTCACGACGTCGATCGGCCACTGCCACGACGCGGTCCAGGACGCGGTACGCCGGCAGATGGCCCGCCTCGGACACACCTCGACGCTGTACGTGACAGAGGGTCAGATCGAGGCCGCCGCGTCGCTGGCCGAGATCACGCCGGGGGCGCTCGACGCCACCTGCTTCACGAACAGCGGGACGGAGGCGGTCGAGTCCGCCATCGCGGCGGCGCGGCTGTTCACGGGGCGCTACGAGATCGTGGCGCTGCGCCTCGGGTATTCGGGTCGGAGCGCCCTGGCGAGCCACATGACGGCGCACGGCAACTGGCGGCTTCCCTTCGGCGGGGCCTCGGGCGTGGTCCACGCGCGTTCCCCCTACCCCTACCGCTCGCCGGTCGGCGACGGGGAACGGGCCACCGACTTCTTCATCGACGACCTCGTCGAGGTCATCGAGACGACGACCGGCGGCGAGCCCGCGGCGCTGTTCGCCGAGACCATCCAGGGCGTGGCGGGATACGTGGTGCCGCCGCCCGATTACTTCTCGCGCGCGGCGGAGGTCATCCGCGGCTACGGTGGCCTGCTCATCATCGACGAGGTACAGGCGGGGTTCGGCCGCACCGGCAAGCGCTGGTTCGGCATCGAGCACTGGGACGTGGAGCCGGACATCATGGTGATGGCCAAGGGCATCGCCAACGGCTTCCCCGTGGGGGCGACGGTGGCGCGGCCCGAGATCGCCGAGGCATGGCAGGGTCCCTCGATCTCCACTTATGGCGGGAACCCGATCTGCATGGCCGCCATGTGCGCCACGCTGGATGTCATGAAGCGGGAAGATGTCCCGACGCGCGCTCACGAGCGCGGAAAGCAGCTGCGGGAGGCGCTCGACTCGCTGCGCGATCGGTTCTCCTGGATCGGCGAGGTGCGGGGCATGGGGCTCATGCAGGCCGTGGAGCTCGTCACCGACCGGGCCAGCAAGACGCCCGACGGCGACCGCGCCGCACGGCTCCTGGAGGCGGCCAAGCGAGAGCGCCTGCTCATTGGGCGCGGCGGCCAGTTCGCTCACGTCATCCGCATCGGTCCGTCGCTGTTGATCAGCGAGGATGAGATGGAGGCGGGCGTCGAGCGCTTCGCGGCCGCGTGCGAGCGGGCCGACGCGTGATGGCCGGGCTGCCCTGGCAGACCTGGGCCCTCGCCGCAGCCGCGGTGCTCCCCGGGCTGTTGCTCGCCCTCGCCTTCCATCGCGCCCATCGGCACGACGAGGCCG
>JBFIOX010000297.1:0-3300 GCA_041610455.1 Gemmatimonadota bacterium | reverse complement strand
GGAAGCCGGTCGCCATGGCCGGACGTCCCCGCCGCCCGGACCGCCTCACGCAGGGCACGCCGCCCCGCAGCCGCCCCCGCACCGAGCACCCCGATCCCGACCTGCGGCGCGTTACGCGCCGGCTGAGGGCCCTCGTCGCCGCTACGGTCGGCGGGGTCAGCGAGCGCCGCTACGAGCACGGCAAGGGGTTCGGGCGCGCCTTCGCCTACCACGATTCGCACGCCGGGGCCTTCTGCGGCATCATGCCTCATGCGAACCACATCCGTCTCTCGTTCGCCAAGGGGACCGCATTGATCGATCCACGGGGGCTGCTGCAAGGCGCGGGGGCGCGGGTGCGCCACGTGGCGCTGCGGGCGGGGGAGGAGATCCCGGAGGACGGCATCCGCGCGCTGCTGGAGCAGGCCGCGCGGATCCCGAAGTCGTAGCCATGGACTTCATCCACCTCCACACGCACAGCGAATACTCGCTCCTCGACGGAGCCAACCGGATCGACGATCTGGTGGACCGGGCCGCCGAGCTGGGGATGCCCGCGCTCGCCCTCACCGACCACGGGAATCTCTTCGGCGCCTGGGAGTTCCAGGAGAAGGCCCGCAAGCGGGGAATCAAGCCGATCCTCGGCTGCGAGGCATACGTGGCGTACGGTGATCGGCGCTCGCGTGAGCGGCCCAAAGGCGCCCCGGCGCATTACGCCCACCTGGTCCTCCTGGCGGCGAACGAGAGGGGATGGGCCAACCTGATGCGGCTCTCCTCGATCGGCTATACGGAGGGGTTCTACCGCCGTCCCCGCGTCGATCACGAGACCCTCGAGGCCCACGCCGACGGCCTCCTCTGCCTCTCGGCCTGCCTGGCGGGCGAAGTGGCCCGCTGGCTGCAGCGCGAGCGCTTCGATCACGCCAAGCGAGCCGCCGAGTGGCACGCGCGCGTGTTCGAGGGTCGCTACTGGCTCGAGGTCCAGAAGCACGGCATCCCGGACCAGGAGAAGGTGAACGAGGGCATCTTCCGGCTCGCCGACGAGCTGGGGTTGCCGCTCGTCGTCACCAACGACGCCCACTACATGCACCGCGCGGACGCCGACGCGCACGACACGCTCCTGTGCATCGGCACCGGCAAGGACAAGGACGATCCGAACCGGCTCCGCTTCTTCGGCGAGGAGAGCTATTTCAAGTCGGCCGAGGAGATGGCGGCGCTGTTCCCGGACAGGCCCGAACTGCTCGCCCACACCGTCGAGATCGCGGAACGCTGCGACGTCCGGTTCGAGCAGAAATACCACCTGCCCAACTTCCCGCTCCCCCAGCGGTTCGCGGATCCCATGGCCATGCTCCGCCACGAGGCCACGAAGGGCGCCAAGGAGCGCTACGGCGACCCCCTCCCGGCCCCCGTGGACGAGCGGCTGGCCTACGAGCTGGACGTCATCGAGCGCACCGGGTACGCGGGCTATCTGCTCATCGTGTGGGATTTCATCCGGGCCGCCCGCGAGCGCGACATCCCGGTGGGTCCCGGGCGAGGCTCCGCCGCGGGCTCGATCATCTGCTACGCGCTCCGCATTACCGATGTCGATCCGCTCGCCTTCGATCTCCTGTTCGAGCGCTTCCTCAACCCCGAGCGGGTGTCGATGCCCGACATCGACATCGATTTCTGCTACGAGCGGCGGGGCGAGGTGATCGACTACGTGCGCGAGAAGTACGGCCAGGAGTCGGTGGGCCAGATCATCACCTTCGGCACCATGAAGGCGCGCGCGGTGGTGCGGGACGTGGGGCGCGTGCTGGGGTTCTCGCCCTCCGACACCGACCGGTTGGCCAAGCTCATCCCCTCCGGAGCCGGCTTCTCTCTCACGGTGGGCGAGGCGCGCCGCAAGGTGAGCGAGCTGCGCGACGCGGACGAGCAGGATCCGAAGGTCAAGAAGCTGCTCGACTACGCGGAGCGCATCGAGGGCCTGTCCCGGCACAGCTCGGTGCACGCGGCCGGCGTGGTCATCGCCCCGGGGCCGCTGGACGAGTACGTGCCCGTGTGCGCCGACGTGAAGAACGGCGCGGACGCGGTCATCACCCAGTTCGACATGGTCGCCCTCGAGAAGGCGGGCATGCTGAAGATGGACTTCCTGGGGCTGCGCACGCTGACCGTGATCGCGGATGCGGTGCGCATGATCGCGGAGAGACACGGGGTCGAGGTGTCGTGGGACGAGATCGGGCTCGACGACCCGGCCGTGTACCGCATGCTCGCCGCCGGGCGCACGAGCGGCGTGTTCCAGTTCGAGTCGAGCCTCGCGACGGACAAGCTGCGCGCCATGCGCTGCGACCGCTTCGACGATCTGGTGGCCGTCAACGCGCTCATCCGGCCCGGACCGCTCGACTCGGGAATGACCGACGTCTACATCCGGCGCAAGCGGGGCTTCCAGCCGGTAGAGTATCCGCACGAGGCGCTCGAGGAGACGCTGGCCTCGACCTACGGGGTCATCACCTACCAGGAGCAGGTGATGCGGGTCGCCAACGTCCTGGCCGGGTTCTCGTTGGCCGAAGCGGACGTGCTCCGCAAGGCGGTGGGCAAGAAGGACGCGGAGCTCACCGATCGCGTGCTCGCCGATTTCGTCGAGCGCGGCACCGAGCGCGGCATGAGCCAGCGCCAGGCCAACGACATCGCCGAGCTCATCCGCACCTTCGGCCGGTACGGGTTCCCCAAGGCGCACTCGGTCACGTACTCGATCATCTCCTACCGTACCGCGTGGCTGAAGGCCCACTACCCGGCCGAGTTCATGGCCGCGTTGCTGTCCTCCGAGATCGGCAGCACCGATGCGGTCGTCACCTACATCGGCGAAGCCCGCACCCTCGGCATCCGGGTGCTGCCCCCGTCGGTCGTCGAGTCGGGGTATCGCTTCACGGTCGTCGAGGATCCCGATGACCCCGGCCGTCCCGCGATCCGCTTCGGGCTGGGCGCCATCAAAGGCGTCGGCCATTCGGCCATCCAGTCGATCCTGGCCGCCCGCTCCGACGCGCCCTTCGAGTCGTTCCTCGACTTCCTGGAGCGCATCGACCTCCGGCTCAACAACTCGCGCGTGGTCCAGGCGCTCATCGGGGCCGGCGCGCTCGATGAGCTGGGCGACCGGGCCGCCCTGACCGCCGGCCTCGACGTGATGCTCAACGAGGCGCAGCTCCGGCGGCAGGAGGCGGAGAGCGGCCAGACGAGCCTGTTCGGCGGCGACGATGCCGACACGGCCCGTCCGGCCCCGCAGCTCCCCGGCGTGCCGCCCTGGAACGAGCGCGACCGGCTGCGCGAAGAGAAGGACCGCCTCGGGTTCTACATCTC
>JBFIOX010000296.1:0-3386 GCA_041610455.1 Gemmatimonadota bacterium | reverse complement strand
GCCGGGCGAGGAGGGCGACCCGGGCTTCTGAGCGGAGCCACCGGCGCTACCCTGACGCGGTGCGCGGGGGCGGGCCGTGACAAGCGCGTAGCGCACCCCAAGATTAGCGCGCCGTGCGGCTCCGGCAGCGGTAACACCCGAACGGCGCGGTGAGCGCTTGAACGCCGACATCCTCATCGTTCTCGCCATCCTGGGCGGAGCGGTCGTCCTCTTCGTCACCGAATGGGTCCGCTTCGACGGGGTCGCCCTGCTCGTCCTGGTCGCCCTGGCCCTGACCGGCGTGCTCCCGCCGGCCCGGGCGATCGAGGGCTTCGGGAACCCCGCGGTCGTCACCATCGCCGCCGTGCTCGTGCTCTCGGGCGGCCTGTACCGTACGGGAACGGCGAACTTCCTCGGTCGACAGGTGCTGCGGCTGGCCGGCCGGTCGGCCACGCGCGTGCTCGCCCTCATCATGCTCACGGCGGGACTGCTTTCGGCGATCATGAACAACATCGCCGCCACGGCCCTCCTCCTGCCCGTCGTGCTCGACATCGCGCGGCGCTTGCGCCTCGCACCCTCGCGGCTCTTGATCCCGCTGGCATGGGCGGCCCTGCTCGGCGGTATGACCACGCTGATCGGCACCGCGCCCAACATCCTCATCTCGGGCGCGCTCGGTTCGGCCGGATTCGACCCGTTCCGCATGTTCGATTACATGCCGGTCGGGGGGGCGGTCTTCCTGGCCGGGATCCTCTACATGGTCGTGCTCGGCCAGCGGCTCCTCCCCGACCGGCGGTCCGATGCCGAGCGCGA
Source organism: Gemmatimonadota bacterium (assembly GCA_041610455.1). GTDB lineage: Bacteria > Gemmatimonadota > Gemmatimonadetes > Palauibacterales > Palauibacteraceae > Palauibacter. The sequence goes on along the minus strand of JBFIOX010000296.1, from coordinate 2,597 downwards.
CGCGGCTACGGGAGACATCCCCGGTCTGGCCGCGCTCGGCCGCAACCTGTTCAGCTTGCGGCTGCCCGACGACTCCGCGTTGGCCGGACGGACGCTCGGGCGATCGCGTCTCGGCTCGGCCCTGGCGCTCAACGTCATCTGCGTGCGACGCGGCGCGAAGCTCCTGCGTGCTCCCGCCCCCGATCTCGCGTTGGCGGCGGGCGACGAGCTCATCGTGGAAGGCTCGCCCGAGAGCGTCGAGGACCTGCAGTCATGGGGCGCGCTGACCCAGGCTCCGGATGGCTCCTGGGAGTCGCCGTTCGGCCCCGAGGCGGTGATCGCCGAGCTGGAGATCCGGGATGGCTCGACCCTCCGCGGACACACCCTGGCCGAAGCGGACTTCGCCAACCGCTTCCATGCCTACGTGCTCGCCATCGGCCGGGGCGAGATGGAATCTGGCGCTCTGCTGCGCACGCGACTCGAGGACGGTGACCGCCTCGTCGTCCTCGCCGCGGCCGACAGCGTCGAGCAGCTCAAGCGCGCCCCCGAGTTCTCCGACGTACGGGTGCTGGACGCCACCACCGGGGCCCGGCGTTCCCGTCCCGAGGGTCGGCTCATGCGTATCCGGGTACCCGAGGAATCGTCCCTGGCCGGGCGGACCCTGGCCGAGATGCGGCTCAGGGAGGCGTTCGACATCACCGTGCTCGCCGTGCAGCGCGAAGGCCGGGTGCCCCAGCTGGCGCGCGCGAGCAGCCTCCTCGCCGCGGGCGACGTCCTCATCGCCCAGGGCGACCCCGAGGAGCTGGAGCTGCTTCGAGCCCTGCAGTCGTTGCAGGTGTCGAGGGAGGCCCCGCCGATCACGGCGCTCGAGTCGGACGAGGCAGGCTTCGCCGAGGTCACGCTCTCGCCGCGGGCGAGCATGGTCGGGCAGACCATGCAGGAGATCTACTTCAGGGAGAAGTACGGACTCAGCCTGTTGTCGATCTGGCGGCGCGGATACGGCGTGCACTCGAACGTGGCGCTGCGCACCCTTCCGCTCCAGTTCGGCGATGCGCTGCTCGTGTACGGCCGGCGCGAGAACATCCGACTGCTGGCGCGCGACCCCGGCTTCCTCGTGGTCACCGAGGAGGTGCACGAGGTTTTCAGGTCGGGGAAGGCACCGCTCGCGCTGGCCATCATGGCGTTGGTGATCGGCGTGGCCGCCCTCAACATCATGCCGATCTACATCACGGCGCCCCTGGGGGCCCTGCTAATGGTGTTCACGGGCTGCATCACGGACGACGAGGTGTACGGGCTCATCCAGTGGCGCGTCTTGGTCCTCATCGGCGGCATGCTGGCCCTGGGCGCAGCCATGCAGGAATCCGGGGCCGCCGAGCTGATCGCGCGCGACGTCCTCGGCCGGGCCGCCGAGCTGGGGCCGACCGCGCTCCTGGCCAGCGTCTTCATCCTCTCGACCCTGGGCGCCCAATTCATCCCGACGGCCGCGGTGGCGGTGATCATGTCGTCCATCGCGCTCTCGACGGCCGCGGAGCTGGGACTTTCGCCGCAGGGACTGCTCATGACGGTGGCGATCAGCTCGTCGTGCGCGTTCATGAGCCCCTTCGGGCACGCCGTCAACCTGCTCGTCATGGGCGTGGGCGGATACAAGGTGACGGACTACACGCGCGTCGGCGTGCCCCTCGTCCTCATCCTCCTGGCCGTCGTCCTCCTCACGGTCCCCGTCGTTTGGCCGCTGCAGCCGTGAGCCGAGGCGTGGCCGCGGCATCCGGCTGGTCCGGCACCGGCCAGCGCGCCATCATCGAATCTCAGGGGCCGATCGCCGCCTGGGCGGGCGGGTCCGCCCGGAGCCCGATCAGGCGCCGAGCCGCGGAGGCATGATGCCGATCTACGAGTACGCCTGTCGGGAGTGCGGGCACGGCTTCGACCTGCTCGTGCGGAAGGACACGGTCCCCGCATGCCCGACCTGCGGGGGCCGCGACCTGGAGCGGCTGCTCTCGCTGCCGCGCGTCCACTCCTCCAACACCCGCGACAAGAGCCTGCGGGCCGCCAAGCGTCGGGACGCGGCGCAGGCCGAGGAGCGGGTGCATGAGCAGCGACGCTACGAGCAGAGCCACAACGACTGACCTCGCGGTGCCCGGCCCCGCCCCCTCGCGCGCGACGACCGATCTTCTCTGTGAGCTGCCCGACCTGCCCCGCTGGGTCGAGGCGCGCGGAATGCTCCTGTCCGGTCGCGGACGGGTGGCGTGGCGCTCGGACCGATCGCCTGCCGCGGCCATCCTGGTGCAGGACGACATCGGGCTCGTGGCGGTGATCGGGAGACCGCCCGCCGGCGAGCTCCGGGCGGCCGCGTCCACGGCGCGGGAGCTGATCGCGCCCCCCGAGGGCGCAGACCGGATCGCCGACGTTTTGCCCGCTTGGCGCTCCGAGGTGGCCCACCTGCACGTGCTGGCTCGGCGGCCCGCCGGGGGCGCGCGCGGGGCGGACGTACGACTGCTCGCGCCGGGAGCGCTGGACCGCGCCAGGCACCTGCCGGACACCTTGCTCGCCGAGCTGGAGACCGAGCTGGCCGCCGGCACCGAGGTTGCCGCCGCGATCGTCGACGGGCGGGCCGTCTCGTT
>JBFIOX010000295.1:0-3392 GCA_041610455.1 Gemmatimonadota bacterium | reverse complement strand
GGTTGGGCGGGCCGCCGCCGCGAATCTACGGTCGGCGGGCGCGGGAAACGTCGGTTCCGCCCGCCCCCACCCCGGTCAGTTCCTGGCTCAGGCGCTCGAGCCGTGCTCGCGCTTCCCGTTCGTAAGCCTGGGCCTGGGCCCGCGCCGGGCGGAGGCCGTTGAAGAACTGTCCCCCTTCGAGGCCGGCGGACGTGATGAGCTGCATCACCGCGTCCGCTCCCTCGTCGATCGTGGAGCGCGGCTCGACACCGGCCCGACGGACCATGCCGGTGGGCATGAAGGTCGCGGGGTGGAGGGCGTTCGCCGTGACCCCCGTGCCCGCCAGCTCCTCGGCGAGATCGAACGTGAACATCACCTGGGCGAGCTTGCTCTGCGCGTAGGCGCGACGTCCGCTGAAGTCTCTCTCGATCATGGGATCGTCGAAATCGATCGGGGCCTGGGCGAGCGAGGAGACGTTGATGATCCGGGAGGGGGCGCTCTCGAGCAGGAGGGGCAGGAGCAGGCGTGTGAGCAGGTAGCCCGACAGGTAGTTCACCTGGAACCGGTACTCGTGTCCCTCTCGCGAGACGAGCCGCTCGTCGGGCGCGGATCCCACCCCCGCGTTGTTGACCAGGACGTCGAGTCGGTCGTAGTCCCGCAGGATGGCGGCCGCCAGGTCGCGCACCTCATCGAGCGAGGCGAAGTCGGCGTGGTAGAAGCGGGCGCTGCCGCCCGCCCGCGTGATCTCGTCGACCAGCGAACGGCCGCGCTCCTCGCTGCGCCCGTGCACGATCACGTGCGCACCGCCCGCCGCCAACCGCCTGGCGACCTCGCGCCCCAGCCCGCTCGTCGATCCCGTGACCAGGGCGACCGATTGCCCGGCCCGGGGCGCGGCGGAGGTCTGGGCTCCCGCGGGCTCGGCGACGCCGGCGCACACGCCGATCGCGAGCAGCGCCGCCGCGGACCATCGGCTCGCGGCGCGGCGCGTCGAGGGGCCGCGCCCGACCCGGACGCGTCCCGCCCGCCGGCCGCCTCGATGCACGGGGCGTCCGGTCGACGGCATCAGCTCGCGCCCTCCACGGCCCGCTTGCGCCAGTATCGCGCCAGGCCCCACCAGGAATCCTCGAAGCCGAAGGCGTTGGTGTACGCATCGACGACGCCGGGGGCCATGCGAGACCGCAGGTCCTCTTCGAGCCAGGCGGCGAAGCGTCGGGCGCGCTCGACGTCGCGCGCCGCGTCCTCCTTCTCGCCCTCGCGCAGCGATTCGCGGACGCGCGCGGCCCACGCGTCCAGCCCCCGCGCCAGCTCGGCGAAATGGGCGGGCGGATCGTCGGAGGGGCCGAAATGCGTGGGCACGATGCGATCGGGTCGCCACGCCAGGACGCGCGCCATGCTCTCTTTCCAGACCTCGACATCGATGTCGGGAGGAGGGGTTACCGGGACCGGCAGGCCGGGGGGGATGCGGATTCCGCCGACATCCCCCACCCACGCCGTTCCGCGCTCGGGCTCGAAGTAGGCCACGTGATGTTTGGCGTGGCCCGGAACGTAGGCCACCTCGAGTCGCCGGTCGCCGAGCTCGACCACATCGCCCTGGTCGACCTCGACCACCGCCGCCGCCGGGACCGGTACGAACTCGCCCCACAGGTCCGCCATGGCGTCGCCGTAGATCCGCTCGGCCGAGGCGAGGAGTCGCGTGGGGTCGATCATGTGGACCGCGCCGCGCGGGTGCACGTAGACCCGCGCCTGCGGCACCTCGCGCACGATGGCGCCCGACGCCGTGGCGTGATCGAGATGGATGTGGGTGAGCAGCACCGCCCGTACGTCGCCCAGCGAGCGTCCGAGCTCGCCCAGGCGGGCGCGGAGCCGCTCGAGGCACGCCGTGGGTCCCGGGTCGACGAGGGCCAGGTCCTCGCCGAACTCCAGCACGCCGGTACCGATGGCCGACGGATGGCCCAGATGGAGCAAGTCGACGAACGCCGTGCGCGCGTCGAGCCGGAGCACCGTCGCCGGCCCTCTCTCGGTGGCTTCTCGCATGTGGTCTCGCATCGTCGTGGAGGGGCCAAGCTATCGGGCCCGCGGGAAGCCCGCATGCGCCGCGGAGCGCCGTCGGGCAAACAAGTCGTGGGGGCCGGGGCGAGGTTGGCCGACCCCCGGGCATCCTAGAAGTGGAGGCCCCGGTCCTATCCGCGGCGAAGCACACGGGGCTCTTGCAGCGCAGCGGACCGGTCCCTCAGGTTGCGGTGAGGACCGGCATCTGTCCGAAGGAGGTACCCATGCGTCGGATCGCCCTCATCCTGCTCGTCCCCCTCGTCCTCCTACCCGCCAGCGCGGCAGCGCAGCAGGCGCTGATCGAGAGCGCGCAGAGCGCGGGGCCGGCGTCGATCTCCAAGAACGCCACCATCATGAACTGGAACCTGGAGGTGGTCCGTCAGGGATCCAACGGGTGGACCTGTCTGCCCGACCGGCCCGACACGGAGGGGAACGACCCGTGGTGCGTGAACGAGCCCTGGCTGAACTTCCTCAGGGCGTACGTGGGCAAGACGGAGCCCACGTATTCGTCGATCGGCGTCGCCTACATGCTCATGGGCGACAGCCCGGTCAGCAACAGCGACCCGTACGCCACGGCGCCCACCAACGACGCTGATTGGGTCACCGGCTTGCACTCGCACCTCATGCTTCTGGTTCCCGATCGCTCGCTGTTGAAGGGCATGTCGACCGATCATCGAAACGGCGGCCCGTGGGTGATGTGGCCCAACACGCCCTACGCCCACTTGATGATCCCCGTCGACAGCCGGTAGGCTCCGAGAGCCACGGCCGCCGTTCCGATCCGGCGAGCCACGATTCCGGCGGAGGCGGCCCGAAGCCCGGGTCGCCTCCGACCCGGGTCCTTGTCCCGCACCCCGGGGCGGTTGGTCGGATAACCGTCCGAGGTGCCGGGCAGGGTGCGGTCTACCCACCAACAGGAGGTCTCGACCGTGGCGGAGCCTTTCGAATCCCGGATCTCTACCGGCGCGGGCTTGCTCGGCCGCGTGACGGGCCGGCGGCCCCAGGCGGCGGCCCTCCGCGAGCTGGAGGGCCTGCTCGCGAGCGCCGATTGCGTCGGGGAGGTGACGCCCGACGGGGTCCGCGCGGTGGCGGCGCGGCACGGTGTGGATCTGGAGACGAAGTGCCGAACGCCCCGGCGCAACCTGTACCGCCGGTTTCTCGAGCACTGTCTGCTCGACTTCTGCCTCACCGATCAGGAGCTGGAGGAGCTCGAACACCTGCGCGAGCTGCTGTGCCTGGAGAAGGAAGATGCGGCGGCCGTCCAGGACCAAGTGGCCCGGGAGGTGTACGGGGCGGCCGTCGAGGAGGTGTTGCGCGACTACCGCCTGGATGACGAGGAGGCGGCGTTCCTGCGGCGTCTACGCGAG
>JBFIOX010000294.1:0-3410 GCA_041610455.1 Gemmatimonadota bacterium | reverse complement strand
GTGCGGGCGCTCATGACCGACGACGACCCGGCGGTGGCCCGCGCGGCGATGGCCAGCGCCGGGCGCTTGCCCCACGAGGCCCTGATCCCCGATCTCATCGAGGCTCTCGGCTCGAGCCGGACGCGCGAGGCGGCGCGGCGGGCCCTCGTCCAGCGCGGCGCGAGCGCGCTCGGGGCGCTCATCACGACCCTCAACGATGTGGATGCGGACCTCTGGGTGCGGCGCGGTGCGGCGGCGGTGCTCGGGGACCTGCCCTCGGAGGCGGCCGTGAACGCGCTCATCACCTCCTACCTGCTGCCCGAGACCGAGCAGGCTCTCGACGACCGAACGCTCGCCTCCCTCAACCGTCTGCGCGCCTCGAACGGCGACCTCGAGTTCCCGCTCCCCCGCATCCTCGAAGCGATGGAACGCGAGGTGGACGGGGCGCGGCGCTACGGCGAGGCGGCCGACGCGTTGGGGGAGCTCGATCGCACGAGGACCGGCCCCCTCCTCGGGCGGGCCCTGCGCGAGGCCGGCGAAGATCGGCGAGCCGCCGCCTTCCGCTGGCTGGGCCTGGTATTCCCCCAGGAGCGCATGTACCGGAGCCACATGGCGGTGGCCGGCGGCCCGGACCGCACGCGCGCCAACGCCCTGGAGTGGATCGAGAGCACCGTGGGCCGCGAGATCTACCAGCGTCTCCGGCCCGTGCTCGACCCCAAACCGTCTCGCGGGTCCCGGCCGCTCCAACCGGCAGACCTGTTGCGCGGTCTATGGGATGACGAAGACGTTTGGATCGCCCGCTGCGCGCTGTGGACGGCGTTCGAGCACGATGCCGAGGGGACCCGCAAGGAGCTCTCCGGCTTCGCGCCCGCCCACCCCGGCCTCGGGCGTACCATCGCGGCCATCGCGGCCGGTGCCGACGGTGAAGCGCCGCGGCGCCACCCGGCCGCCAGCGAGGGCGACGGCATGGACCTCATCGAAAAAGTGTTCCTGCTCCAGGACGTGGACCTGCTGAGCGGCGTGCGCAGCCAACAGCTCTCCCTGCTGGGCTCCATCGCCCGCGAGATCGAGGCCGACGCCGACAGGGTGCTGATCAAGAAGGGGGACCCCACCGACGCGATGTACGTGGTGATCACCGGACAGGTCTCGCTCGAGGGAATGGGGCAGCAGTCGATCGCGCTCGGGGAGGGCCAGGCGTTCGGGACATGGGCCCTGATCGACGAGCAGCCCAGCCTGGTCGAGGCGCGGGCCGTCCGCCCGACCCGCTTGCTGCGCATTCTGCGTGTCGACTTTCGGGACCTTCTGGTGGACCACCCCGAGCTCGGTCTCGATCTGCTGCAGGGCCTGGCAAGGCGGGTACGCTCGCTGGCCACGGCCTGAGCATGTACGACATGGACGGAAGGCGCAGGCACAAAGGGGAGCGGACATGAGCGACGACGGACGGTCGGCCGTGATCATCGTCGACGATGAAGAGATGGTCGTGGGCGCCATCCAGAGCTTCCTCGAGCTGGAGACGGACTACCGGGTGCTCCCGTTCACCTCTCCCGCAGCGGCCCTCGAGCGCCTGGCCGAGCGGGTAGTCGATGCCATCGTCGCCGACTTCATGATGCCCGAGATGGACGGGGTCACGTTCCTCACTCGAGCCCGCGAGGCCCGCCCGGAGGCGACGCGGATCCTGCTCACGGGATACGCCGACAAGCAGAACGCCATCCGGGCGATCAACGAAGCTGGACTGTATCAGTATCTCGAGAAGCCCTGGGACAACGAGGCCCTCACGCTCGTCATCCGCAATGCCGTCGAGCGGGCACGCCTGTTCCGGGAGCTGGACGCCAGGGTAGCCGAGCTGGAGCACGCGAACGCCGAGCTGACCGGCTTCCACGAACGCTGGATGCAAGCCTTCCGGTGAGCACCGCCTCCGACGGGAGCGGGGCACCGGGGCGGGACGATCAAGCGGAGGTCGTCAACCAGGCGCGGTTGGCGACTCTGGGCATGCTGGTCGCCGGGATCGCCCACGAGCTGAACACGCCACTGGGCGCCATCCACAGCAACCACGACGTGATCGAGCGCGCCCTGAACAAGCTCCAGGACATCCTCGAGGACGAGGTCGTGACGCCCGACGAGCTCGACCAGGTGCGCCGGATCGTGCGGGCCATGGACGGGGTACTCCGTACCAACGGGATCGCCGTCGAGCGCATGGTCAAGCTGGTCGGCAGCCTGCGAACGTTCGGACGCCCCGATCGGGCGGAGGTGGATCGCGTCGACCTGCACGAAGGAATCGAGGGGACGCTCGCCGTATTGGGGCACGAGCTCAAGGAGATCCGGGTCGAGCGCGATTTCGGCGAAGTGCCCTTGGTGGAATGTTACCCGAATCGGATCAACCAGGTGTTCATGAACCTGCTTCACAACGCCGCGCAGGCCATGGAGCCGGGCGGCACGCTCCGTGTGCGGACTTGGAGCGACCGGGATGCGGCGTACATCGAAGTCTCCGACACGGGGCGGGGCATCGCCCCCGAGGCCCTGAGGCGGATCTTCGAGCCCGGATTCACGACCAAGGGGGGGCGCGTGGGCATGGGCCTCGGCCTCACCATCACGCAGCAAATCGTGGATCATCACGGCGGTGACATCACCGCCCGCAGCGCGGTGGGAGAGGGGACGACGATGACCGTCCGGCTCCCGACCAATCTGCCTACAAGTGCCACCGAGAAAGAAGGAGGTCAGCATGAGATGGCCTGAGCTCGGGATCGGGGTGGCGCTCTCGTTGTCCGTCCCGGCCGTTGCGATCGGCCAGGACTCGAACGTTCTCCTGCCCGTGGGCGAGGTCGAGCGGATCCTGTCGGAGGAGGATCTACAGATCGTGTCCATGGTGCCCTCGCGCGGCCTGCCGTCGGAGCGGACCTACCAGGCGACGGCGATGGTCGGCGACCAGGTGTTCCAGATGAAGTACGCGCCCGCCACGAAGGGCGCGAGCGAGTTCAACAACCGCCCCCGCTTCGAGCTCGCGGCGTACGAGATCCAGAAGCTCTACGTCGATCCGGAGGACTACGTCGTGCCGCCCACGGTGGCGCGCTGCTATTCGCTGGACGAAGTGCAGGCGGCGCTCGATCTCGTGCCGGGGGCGCACAAGCCGCAGGCCGAGGCGACCTTCGACGGGTGGCGCATGCAGCTCGTGGTGCTCCAGTACTGGCTGTGGAACGTGGACGCCCCGGAGGCGCGGGAGCTCAAGGACCGGGATCGGCTGGCGTCGGACGAGGCGTACGCGCGCCACATGGGGAACTTCAACATCCTCACCTACCTCATCCGGCACAACGACTCGAACAAGGGCAACTACCTGCGCTCGACGGATCCCGCCTTCCAGGAGGCCGTGCACGAGCGGTTGGCGAAAGAGGTTGCTGCGCGCGATCTCGAGGTGCTCGATCTGAAGGATACCGACC
>JBFIOX010000293.1:0-3463 GCA_041610455.1 Gemmatimonadota bacterium | reverse complement strand
GACGAGCGCGCCCGCGCCATTCGTGACCTGGCGGGGCAGGGCGGGGGGGCGAGGCGGATCGCCGATCTGCGAGCACCCATGCCGGGACTGGTGGTGCGCGTGCTCGTGGCGCCCGGCCAGCAGGTGGCCGCTGGCGATCCCCTCCTGATCGTGGAGGCGATGAAGATGGAGAACGAGCTCCGGGCGGAGGGGGCCGGCGCCGTGGCATCGATCGAGGTCGAGGCTGGCGCCGCGGTCGACCGGGGCGATCTCCTCATGACCTTCGACGACCTCGCAGCGGAGGAGGCGTGAGCGAGGCGGGCGGACGGCGCGGGGCGGCGCGGCGCAGCGCTCCGGCGGGGGAGGCGCGCCCGGAGCGCTTCGTCACGTCCAGCGGGATCGAGATCGAGCCGCTGTACGGTCCGGAGCGCACGGGTCGGGGCGAGAGCGACCGGCCAGGCGAGTATCCCTACACGCGCGGCGTGTACCGCAGCATGTACCGCGGCCGCCTGTGGACCATGCGACAGTATGCGGGCTTCGGCACCGCGTCCGAGACCAACCGTCGGTTCCGGTATCTGCTCGACTCGGGTCAGACGGGTCTCTCGGTGGCCTTCGACCTCCCCACGCAGATGGGCTACGACTCCGACGAGGCCGTCGCCCAGGGCGAGGTAGGCCGGGTCGGCGTGGCCATCGATTCCATCGAGGACATGGAGCGGCTGTTCGATGGGATCCCGCTGGATTCCGTGTCCACTTCGATGACGATCAACGCGACCGCGCCGATCCTGCTCGCCATGTACGTGGCCCTCGCCGACGAGCGGGGGATCGACCGCGCGTCGTTGCGCGGGACGGTCCAGAACGACGTCCTGAAGGAGTTCATCGCCCGGGGCACGTACATCTATCCGGTCGAGCCGAGCTTGCGCTTCGTGACCGACGTCTTCGATTTCTGCGCTCGCGAAGTGCCCCGCTGGAACTCGATCTCGGTGAGCGGCTATCACGTGCGCGAAGCGGGCGCGTCGGCCGCGCAGGAGATCGCGTTCACCTTGGCCAACGGGCTCGAGTACGTGCGGCGCGCCCTGGCTCGGGGACTGGAGCTGGAACGTTTCGCCCCCCGGGTCAGCTTCTTCTTCTCCGCCGACCGCCTGTTCTTCGAGGAGATCGCCAAGTTCCGCGCCGCCCGCCGCATGTGGGCCGAGCTGATGCGGGAGCGCTTCGGGGCCGACGACGAAAGCTGCCGACTACGGTTCCACACGCAGACGGCCGGATCGACGCTGACGGCGCAACAACCGATGAACAACGTGGTCCGGGTGACGACCCAGGCCCTCTCCGCCGTGCTGGGCGGCACGCAATCCCTGCACGCCAACGGCTTCGACGAGGCCCTGGCGCTGCCCAGTGCCGCCGCCGCCCGGCTGGCGCTGCGCACCCAGCAGATTCTGGCCGCCGAGACAGGGGTGGCGGATGTGGTGGATCCTTTGGGCGGCTCGTTCTTCGTCGAAGCGTTGACGGACGAGATCGAGACCCGCGCGACGGAGATTCTCGGGCAGGTCGAGGCCATGGGAGGGTCCGCGAAGGCCATCGAGTACATGCGGGAAGAGATCCATCGAAGCGCCTACACGCACCAGCAGGCGATCGAGGCGGGGGAGCTCGAGGTGGTAGGCGTCAACGTCCATCGCGAGAAGGAGGCGGTGGACATCCCGCCGCCACCGGACTTCGCCGGGCTGGCGGACCAGCAGCGGAAGCGTCTGGCGGAGCTCAAGCGCGGCCGCGAGGAGGCCGCGGTCGAGCGTGCCCTAGGCGCGCTGCGGCACGCGGCGGCCGCGGACGATAATCTGCTCCCGATCCTGGTCGATGCGGTGAAGGCCCGCGTCACGTTGGGCGAGATCAGCCATGCCCTGCGGGACATCTGGGGCGCGTATCGCCCCGGCTGAGCGGGCGCGCGAGTTCATTCAAGCCGAGCGGACGACGGACATGCCGACGTACGAATACCGTTGCCGGGCCTGCGCGCACGAGTTCGAGAGGTTCCAGAAGATCTCGGACGCCCCCGTGCGCACGTGTCCGGCCTGCAAGAAGCGACGCGTGGAGCGGCTCATCTCGAGCGGAGGCGGACTCGTGTTCAAGGGGCCCGGCTTCTACGCCACCGACTACCGAAAGGGCGCTCCGGGCGCCGGCGGGAAGGGGGCGGGAGCCGAGGGCGGGGGGGCATCGGACGACAAGCCGGGCGACGCGAAGGGCGCGCGCCCCGGCGAAGCGGGGTCGAAGGGCGGCGAGGCGGCCGAGAAGAAGGGGACGGAGCGGGGCGGGGGAGCGTCCGCGTCGTGACCGCGCCGGTGGAGACGGCGGTCGAGCGGCTGTCGAGCGCCCTGCGCGATGCGGCTCGGCGGGCGGGCGCCCCGGAGGGGTTCGACCCGGAGCTGTCGCGGCCTCGCGACCCGGAGCACGGAGACTGGGCCTCGAACGCGGCCCTGGTGCTCGCCGGAGCCCTGGCCGCGTCGGCGCGCGAGCTCGCACAGCGCATATCGGAGTTGCTCGACGCCGAGGCCGCCGGCGTCGTCAGCGTCGAGGTCGCAGGTCCGGGCTTCCTCAACTTCCGACTCGCCGACACGAGCATCTGGCCGCGCATCGCGCGGGTCATCGCCGCCGACGCGGCGTGGGGACGCTCGACCGCCGAGCGGGCGCGGCGGATCAACGTGGAGTTCGTGTCGGCGAATCCCACGGGTCCGCTGCACGTGGCGCACGGCCGGGGCGCCGCGATCGGCGATGCGGTGGCCTCGCTGCTGGACTGGAGCGGCCACGACGTGACGCGCGAGTTCTACGTGAACGATGCCGGGCGGCAGATTCGGCTTTTGGCAGAGTCGGTGGAAGCGCGATACCAGGAGCTCCAGGGCCGCCCTGCGGCGATCCCGGAAGGGGGCTATCACGGGGGCTACGTGGCGGACCTGGCCTCGACCCTGCGCGATCGGCTGGGCGCCGAGACGCTCGAGGCCCTGGAGCGCGAAGAACGGATCGCCCGGCTGGAGAGCGAGGCGGTGGCCATGCTGCGCGAGGAGCAGGCGCGCGATCTGGCCGAGTTCGGCGTGCGCATGGACCACTACTTCTCCGAGCGCAGCCTGTACGATGGTGACGCGATCGCCTCGCTGCGTGCCCGCTTGCGCGACGAGGGGCTGGCGTACGAGGCGGAGGGCGCCGTGTGGCTCCGCACGTCGGCGTTCGGAGACGAGAAGGATCGTGTCCTCGTGAAGAGCGACGGGTCCTTCACGTATTTCCTGCCCGATCTCGCCTACCACCTCGACAAGGCGGGGCGCGGGTTCGAGCTCGCCATCGACGTGTGGGGCGCCGATCACCAGGGGCACGAAAAGCGCATGTTGGCCGCGCTGGCCGCGTTGGGGCATCCCGAGCTTTTGGAAGTCCTGATCATCCAGCTCGTCACGGTGATGCGGGGGGGCGAGGAGGCGCGCATGAGCAAGCGGGCCGGCCGTTTCGTGACGCT
>JBFIOX010000292.1:0-3467 GCA_041610455.1 Gemmatimonadota bacterium | reverse complement strand
TCCTGACTCGGCAGCGACCGTCCCACGAGCTTGACGAGCAGGCTCATGAGCGAGAACGCGAACGCCGCCCCCACCATCAGGCGCACGCCCGGGGAAAGGAGCGGTGGGCGCCCCTCAGCCAGCCCCGCCTCCCCCCGCGGCGCGGGCGCCCGCCCCCCGTCTCGGTACTCGGGCCGCCGCCCCCGGGCTCAGGCCGGAATGCCGTGCGCGGCGGCGTGCGTCATGGCGTCGATGAACCGGTCCAGCTCCTCCGTCGTGGTGTAGACCGAAGGCGAGATCCGCAGCCCGTTGAACTCATCGTGGTGGATCGCCACGGTGAAGATGCGGTGCTTCTGCCAGAGCCAAGTGCGCAGCGCGCCCGTCTCGACGCCTTCGATCTCGACGTTGGCGATCCCGCACGCGAACCCGGGCTGGAGGCTCGTGTGGAGCCGCACCCGGTCGAGCTCGAGCAAGGGCTTCGCCCAGTAGTTCCGCAGATGCACGAGGCGCGCCTCTTTGCGGCCGCCCCCGATCAGCTGATGGAAGGTGAGGGCCTCGCCGATGGCGAGGAAGTTGGCCTCCGGGTGCGTCCCGATCTCCTCGAACTTGCGGATGTCATCGTCCTTCGAGTCGGGGGCGGCCTGCAAGGGCCACACCTCGGGGATCTTCTCCCTCTTCACGTAGAGGAGCCCGGTCCCGATCGGGGCGAAGAGCCACTTGTGCAGGCTCGACGAGTAGTTGTCGCACGCGAGGTCCGAGATGCGGAAATCGAAGTGCGCCAGAGCGTGCGCCCCGTCCACGATCAACGGGATCCCGCGGCGCGCGGCCATGTCCGCCACCTCGCGCACGGGGAGGATCTGACCCGTGATGTTGATCATGTGACACATGAGGATGAGCCGCGTGCGCTCCGTGACCCCGGCCTCGAACCGGCGCACGACCTCGGCGGGGTCCTCGGCCGGGACCGGGAGCGGGATCTGCCTGAGGACGATCCCCTCCCGACGCTCGCGCTGCTGGAACGTGGTGATCATGCGCGGATAGTCCTGCGTCGTCGTGAGGACTTCGTCCCCCCGGCGCAGGTCGTGTCCGAGCTGCAGGATCTGGAGGCTCTCGGAGGCGTTGCGCGTGATGGCCACCTCCTCGGGATCCACCCCCCACTGCCGCGCCAGACGCGCGCGCACGCCCTCGCGCTGGGGCTCGAGGATCTGCCACCCGTTGTACACGGGCAGTTGGTTGGCGAAGTCGAGGTCGCGCTTCATCGCCTCGAGCACGTGGGCCGGCGTCGGGCTCACCCCGCCGTTGTTCAGGTTGACCAGCGAGCGATCGGTGGTGAACGCCTGCTGGATCTCGACCCAGAACTCCTCCTCCTGCGCGATCTCTGCCGGCGACCCCGGCGTCTCGGAGAGCTCGCGCGCCGCGGCCAGCGCCCGACGCCAGTCCAGGGGCACGGCGCCGAGCGCCCCTGCCGCCGCGACGGGGGCGCCGAATCGGGCGAGAAAACCGCGTCGGGTGTGCATGCCTGCCTCCGGCTAGGGCCCGGACGCGATGGGACGGTGGAGCGTCCCACCGAATCCATCGTCTCCACCCCGGCAAATAGGCCGCTTCGCGCGGCGCGAGCAAGGCCTGGTGCGCCGCGGGCGGGATCGCATACGAGCGCGGTCTTCGCCCGGACGCGGCGGGCGCGCCCACTTGCTCCCCGCGCACGGACTTCCCTACGGTGTGCGTGTCCCCCGACTCCGCAGGCGAGCACGCGGGAGATCGTCGCCCATGCAATGGTACTGGGTCATGGTCGTCGCCCTGGTCCTGGCCTCGGCGCTCCTCCAGGCCGTGGGCCTCATCCGCTTCGATCTGGGTCTCGACTGGCCCGCGTGGGTGGTGGCCGTGCTCGTGCTCCTGAACGGCGGCTGGATGGCGTTCGACGGCGCGCGCGCGCTAGCCATGGGCGACTACCAGACGCCGAAGTCGGGTCCGTACGCGGGGCAGCTCGGCCCGTGGTCCAAGATCGTCGAGTCCGTCGGTCTGCCGGCCCGCTCGACGCGCATGAAGGTGATCATGCTGGCGTACGGGCTTCTCTACCTCTGGGCGACGTCGGCGCTCCTGTTCGGCGCGCCCTGGGGACGCTGGGGCGTGCTCTTCCTGGCGATCCTCGGGCTCTGGTACGTTCCCTTCGGCACCCTCATCAACGTGCTGGTGATCGTTCTCCTGCTGCTGCCCGCCCTCACGGCCGACTGACTGCCCTCACGGCCGACTCACCCCTCCTATTTCATGTAGGTGAAGAAGGGCAGGTCCTCACGGCCGTCGCCGAGCGACAGGTTCACCCACTGGCCGTTCACGTCGTCGAAGAAGAAGGCGTTCCCTCCCGCGTACGGATCCCCCACGGGACCGGGGAGCATGCCGCACGATCCGGTCGGGTTCGACGCGACCAGGGCGTACTGGACGCCGGCCGCCAGCCGGGGCGCCGGCCGGAACGGGAGGACGTTGAACGTCGCGACCCCGGGCGTGAACGGCGTCAGGGTCGAGGGCCGGAAGCTCTCAGAGGCGATCACGGCGCTGCCCGGCAGTCCGGCCGCGACGTCCCGGATCTCGATGATGAGATCGCCGTCGGCGCAGGCGACCGGCAGCTCCACCTCGCGCAGCTTCCCGGCCACGCCGGTCGTGAACAGCTGGGCCAGGAGCTGATTGGATGTGCTCCCCACGGCGTAGGTGAAGGGGGCCGCGGTGTCGACGATCGGTTGCGACTGATCCAGCGTCGAGCCGCCTCCCCCGGCGTGCGAGAACGCGACCCCCGGGTCGCCAGCGTCATCGGGCGCGGTCGGCGATTCGGCGCACCCGGTCAGGAGCAGGGCACTGACGGTCAGCGCGATCCATTCGTGGCGGGCCATGCGGTTCCTCCGAAGTTCTCGCCTCATGGCGGGGCGAGTGGCCGCGCGCACCCCCCCGCGAACGTAGGGCGCGTCCGGTGGCCGCTCAAACGACGCGCGACGACCCGGAAAGGCACCGACCGGCCGAGTTGACCCGCCGAAGCTCGCAACGGAAATTGGCGGCTGCGTGTTGAACCAACGTCGTCCGCGGCGGCGTCGCGCTCGATCTCGGGCCACCCGACGCCCGTCGCCTCACCGTCTCGAGATGGACCCCTGAGAAGGACCAAGCCTCACATGCCAAAGAACCGAACCGTCCTCCGCGAGAGGACCGCGTTTCGGGTCGTTGGGGGGGCGCTCCTGCTGTCGCTGTCCGGCGTCGCGCTTCCACAGGGAAGCGCCGCGCAGTACCAGCCGAGCGCCACGCCCCAGCCGCCGCCCTACTACGCGATCCAGAACGCCCGCATCGTGACCGGCACCGGGCAGGTCATCCCCAGCGGCACCGTCGTCATCGTCAACGGCCTCATCGAAGCCGTCGGGGCCAACGCCACGATCCCGGGAGAAGCCTGGGTCATCGACGGGTCCGGGCTCACCGTGTACCCGGGACTCTTCGACGCGCTCAGCGCGGTGGGC
>JBFIOX010000291.1:0-3486 GCA_041610455.1 Gemmatimonadota bacterium | reverse complement strand
GCGCCACGGTGATCCTGCGCTACGAGGAGGAGCGCGACCTTCCCACGCCCCCCGACGTCACCACCCAGACCGACGCCCAGGGGCGGTACCGGATGTGCGGGCTCGAGGCGTTCCGCGAGGTGCGCGTGCGCGCCACCTACTCGGTGCGGCGTGGGAAGGAACGGAAGGTCGAGCTGGACCGCTCGCAGTTCGTCGATCTGGAGGTCGACGTGGGCGACGCGGCGTTCCTCGTCTTCTCGGTCGTGGCCGCCGAGGATGGCCGCCCCGTGGAGGGGGCGCGCGTGCAGTTCTCGCCCATCCCGCTGGCCGGCATCACCGACTCGCTGGGGCGCGTCGCGTTCCGCGCCATCCCGCCGGGCGTCTACGGGCTCGCCGTGCGGCACATCGCGTTCGCGCCGCGCGATGAGGAGATCTCGGTGCTCGGCGATCAGACGGCCGAGCTCAGGGTCGAGCTGATCACGCAGGCCATCACGGTCGCGCCGCTCGAGGTCCAGATCACCGGCCGCGACCCCTACCTCCTCACCTCCGGGTTTTACGAGCGCCGCGCGTCGATCGAGGACGGATACTTCGGCACGTACCCGGAGATCAAGTCCTACACCACGCTCGGCACGTTCTTCCGCTTCAAGCGCGAGCTTTCGGTGCGCTACCGGCGGAGCCGGATCATCCTGCTCAACGGACGTCCGGCGAGCCGGCTCGGCTACAATTCGACGCGCGAGCTGAACGAGATCAAGTTCTCGCGCGTGCGGGGCATCGAGGTCTATCCGTGCCACGAGGCCCCGCCCGAGATCATGAACCAGGTTCCCGACACGGTCGTGCTGTCCGACTGCAACCTGGTCGCCATCTGGACCCGCTGATCGGCCGCTAACCTCCCGAGGCCGGGCGAGGCAGCCACCGCGGCGGACGTCGAGCACCGGAGGCCGCCGGGCACCCCCGCCAGCCATCCAACCATCCGCGCTCTCGCGACGTCACAGGACCAGCGACACTGAAAAAACCCTGTGGCAAGGGTGGCGGTATGCAGTCGAACCCCGTACGTGCTCGTGTGGTGTTCGTGCTGTCGGTATTCCTCGCGGCGGCCCTTCCCTTTCACCTGAGCGCGCAGAGCCAGTCCGGACCTCGAAGCTCGGACTCTGCGGCCGCCGGCGGGCCGCTGGTCACGCCGGCCGCCGGCGAGCCCGACCACGAGCGGCTGGCCCCGCGGGGCCTGGCCTACCGCATCGAGGGCGAGATCGAGTTGGACGGCCGGCTCGACGAGCCCGCCTGGGCGAGCGCAGAGCCCATCACCCGGTTCGTCCAGCGGGAGCCCGACGAGGGGCTTCCGGCCACCCAGCGCACCGAGGTCCGCTTCGTGTTCACGGCGTCGACCCTCTACGTCGGCGCCCGCATGTACGACGACCGGGGGGCCGACGGCGTCGTGTCCCGGCTGGTCCGCCGCGACGCGCACCCGCAGTCCGATCAGCTGACGATCTCGTTCGATCCCTTCCTCGACCACCGCGGGCAGATCCGGTTCTCGATCAACCCGGCCGGCGTCCGCGGCGACATGGCCGACTTCGACAACTCCTGGGACCCCGTATGGCGAGCCAGGGCGCGCATCGACGAAGAGGGCTGGACGGCGGAGCTGGCCATCCCCTTCTCGCAGCTCCGCTTCCCCCGCAACCTCGACCAGGACTGGGGGCTCCAGATCGAACGGCACGTGAACCGGATCAACGAGACGGCCGTGTGGTCGTTCTGGCGCCTGAACCAGGGCGGCGGCCCGTCCCGCTTCGGGCACCTGGGCGGGCTCGCCGGCATCCAGGCCAGCGTCGACAAGCTCGAGCTGCTCCCGTACGTGGTGAGCCAGCTCGACCTCAACGGCACCAACGATCCGCTCGATCCCTTCACCGGCGACGCCGATACCAAGTACCGGATCGGGGCCGACGTCAAATACCTGTTGACCTCGAACCTCACGCTGAGCGCCACCGTGAACCCCGACTTCGGCCAGGCCGAGGTCGACCCGGCCGTGGTGAACCTGTCGGCCTTCGAGACCTTCTTCCCCGAGAAGCGCGAGTTCTTCATCGAGGGCCGCGACAAGTTCGGGTTCGGCAACTTCTGGTGTCAGTTCTGTAGCAACACCTCCTCCCTCGGCATGCTGTTCACGCGGCGCATCGGACGCCGGCCGGGGGCGGCCTTCCTCGCCTCGGGCGCGGGCGATTACGCCGACGTTCCGAGCGCCAGCACGATCCTGGGGGCCGCCAAGATCACCGGCCGCACCAACTCGGGCACATCGGTCGGGATGTTGGCCGCGCTCACGCAGCGCGAGCAGGCGCGCGTGGCGGGTCCCGGCGGCGCGCGCCTCGAGCAGGAGGTCGAGCCGCTCACGAGCTACGGGGTGGCGCGGGTCAAGCAGGACTTCAAGAACGGGGACCTGCAGATCGGCGGGATCGCCACGTCGGTCGTGCGCGACTTCGGCGATGACGCGCTCGAGCCCTTCATGAACAAGCACTCCGAGGGGTTCGGCGTGGACGCCGAGTACTGGTGGGGCGACCGCACCTATCACTGGTTGTTCAGCTCGGCGATCACGAACATCTCGGGCTCGCCCGAGACTATCCTGCGCGCGCAGCGGTCCAGCGCCCGCTACTTCCAGCGTCCCGACCGGCAGCACGGCTCCAACGGGCTGTTCACCGATCGGCTCGACCCCACGCTGACCTCGATGCGGGGCTGGGGCCTCTACAGCCGGCTGGCCAAGGACGCCGGCGACTGGCAGTGGGAAGGCGCGGTCAACGTCCGCAGCCCCGGGTTCGAGAACAACGACATCGCGTTCCTCACGCGCACCGACTACGTGTGGATGAACGCGAACTTGAGCCGCTCGTGGACGGTGCCCGGCTCGTGGTATCGCAACATCTGGACGACGGTGGGAGCGCAGCAGCAGTACAATTTCGACGGCGATCTGACCGATCGGCAGTTCCACGGCTTCTTCGGGTTCCAGACGCCGTTCTACTGGTGGTTCAACACGTTCCTCATCATCCGGCCGCAGGTGTTCGACGACCGCATGACGCGCGGCGGCCCCACGGTGCGGCGCGCCCAGACGGGATTCCTGCAGGCCTCGCTCGAGACCGACTCGCGGCGGGGGGTCATCGCCTCGCTCAATCCCTTCTACGCCTGGAGCGAGGAGGGCGGGAGCGACCTGGGGTTGAGCGCCGATCTCACGCTCAAGCCCGCCTCGAACGTGAACCTCACGCTGAGCCCGTCGTTCAACCGCGGGCGCACGATCGCCCAGTACGTGACCGCGGTGGACGACCCGACCGCCGAGAGCTTCTTCGGCCGGCGCTACATCTTCGCCGAGCTCGAGCAGCGCTCGATCTCGATGACCACGCGTGTCAACATCACGTTCACGCCGACCATGTCGCTCGAGGCGTTCGTCCAGCCGCTCATCTCGGCCAACGACTTCGGCAACTTCTAGGAGTTCGCGGCGCCGCGCGCGCTGGATAAGAACGTGTTCGGGGTGGACGT
>JBFIOX010000290.1:0-3498 GCA_041610455.1 Gemmatimonadota bacterium | reverse complement strand
GGCGATCCCCAGGATGGCGAAGACGAGCGCGATATCGGGGGTCAAGCGGGCCGCCCTCCGATCGTGGGTGCGCGAGGTCCCGACCCCGGGCCTCGGCGCTGATGTTCCGCGCGCCGGGAGGGTCGGGCAACCGGGATGAGAAAAGGGGGGGCGTCTCCGCCCCCCCGGTCGGACCCGGCGTCCCGGGTCCCACGTGCCTACGGGTGCGTCATTTCACGTCGACCCACGCGTACATCTTGGCATCGATGAAGTGTACCGAGACCTCGCAGATGACGAGGTATTTCCCGGGCTGATCGAACGTCCACACGAAGGGCGTCGTGGGCCCGAAGCCCAGCGGGCCGCGCACGATGCGTCCGTTGGGGTCGTTGATGATCGGCGGGAAGGGGAACGGTGTGCCCGCCGGCTCGAGGCTCGTGACGTCGATGTCGCGCGGCCCGATACCCGGCTCGTAGATGGCGATCTTGTGGGCGGCGGCCACGTTGAACGTCACCGTGCCACCCACGTCAATGACCGTGGTCCGCGGACGAATGGCGTCCTTGGCGTGGAACGAGGCGTCGTGGCTCCCGGGCGGAAAGAAGTCGGTTCCCAGGTCGTTTCGCCCGAACGTGACGGTGGCCTGTGTGCGGTGACCCGACGCCTGCGCGGCCGCGCTGACGGCGGGGTCCAGAGCTTCCGCGCCCGGACCCGTCGGTTGAGGGTCGCATCCGAAGACGAGCGTCGCGCCCAAGAGCGGACCCATGACTCGGCGAAGCATAGGTAGGACCTCCAGAGGGAAGTGGAGCGGGACGGCACCGTGTGTCGGGGTCGCCGCCCGCGCGCCGGACCGACGCCGCCTCCACGAGCAGACCGAGCTCGGAGGTAGATGTGCGAGGACGGCGTCATCCGCCGCGGCCGATGCTAGCGTTGGAACGAGCGGGCGTCGAGAGGATCGTTCGATCGGGGTCCCGCCGAGCCCGCCGCGCGCGTCTGGGGCCGCACGTCTTCGCGGAGGGCGCTTGTTGGCGGACGATCGCGCAACCACTTTTCGGGGCGCGAGTTGCGGATTGCGATGCGGTCGCCTGATTCTTGCTCGGCGAACTCCCGAAGGATCGCGACGGGAGACGGACGGAGGGATGATGCGGCGGGGCCCGGAACCAAGCGCGACGACGCTCGAGCCGCGGGCGGCGCCGGCGGCCGAGGGAACGGTGGAGTTGAGCGTGGTCATGCCGTGCCTCAACGAAGCCGATACGCTGGCCGCCTGCATCGCGGCGATCCGCGAGACGCTCGAGACGAGCGGCATCGCGGGCGAGATCATCGTCGCGGACAACGGCAGCAGCGACGGATCGGTCGAGATCGCCCGCGAGCGGGGGGTTCGCGTGCTGCCCGTGGCGGAGCGGGGGTACGGGAACGCCCTGCTCGGCGGTATCGCCGCTGCCCGCGGGCGCTTCGTGATCATGGGCGACGCCGACGGGAGCTACGACTTCCGCGAGATCCCGCGCTTCGTGGAGAAGCTGCGCGAGGGGTACGAGCTCGTGCAGGGCTGTCGGCTGAGCTCGGGCGGGGGCGAGGTGCTGCCCGGCGCCATGCCGTTTTTGCACCGCTGGCTCGGCAACCCCCTGTTCTCGTTCTTGGCCCGTCGCTGGTTCGCGACGCCCGTGCACGATGTGTATTGCGGATTGCGCGGGTTCGTCCGGGACCTTCCCCAGCGCCTCGGACAGCGCTGCGGCGGGATGGAGTTCGCCACCGAGATGATCGTCAAGGCCTCGCTGACGGGGGCCCGCATCGCCGAAGTGCCGATCACCCTACACCCGGATGGACGCGTGTCGCACGAGCCGCACCTGCGCACGTTTCACGACGGTTGGCGCACGCTCCGCTTCTACCTGATGTACAGTCCGAGATGGCTCTTCCTGTGGCCCTCCCTCGCGCTCATCGCGTTCGGCGTGCTCTCGTACGCCGTGGCGCTGCCGGGGCTGCGCATCGCCGGCGCGCGCTTCGACGTGCACACCCTGCTGTTCGGCAGCCTGGCGATCATCCTCGGCGCGCAAGCCATCGTCTTCTTCGTCTCCGCACGGGTATACAGCGCCTCGCATCGCTACCTGCCGTCGAGCCCTTGGATCGACCGCGTGCTGCGGACGGTCACGCTGGAGCGCGGCATCCTCGCGGGCGCGCTCTTGGTCGTCATCGGCGCCGCGCTGTTGCTGACGGCCGTGCTGCAATGGCGGGCCGCGGGCTTCGGCGATCTCGATTACGCGCGCACCATGCGCTGGGTGATCCCGGGCGCCACGCTGACCGCGATCGGCGTGCAGGCGGTGCTGGGTAGCTTCCTCTTGGGGATGCTCGGGTTCGAGCGGTCATGATCGGCTGGGCTCACGAGCGCTTCGTCCACCGGCGCCGGGTGGAGCGGCTGGGTGCCCGGATCGCGGCGCTCCTGCCGGACGGCGCGCGCGCCGTGGACGTCGGGTGCGGAGACGGTCGGATCGCGCGGGCCATCAGCGAGCGGCGGCCCGACGTCCGCATGGTGGGGCTCGAGGTCAGCGCACGCCCCCACACCGCGATCCCCGTGGTGGAGTTCGATGGGATCGCCATCCCGTTCGCGAACGACGCGTTCGACGTCGCGATCCTGATCGACGTGGTCCACCACGCCGTCGATCCCGACGCGCTGCTGGCCGAGGCGCGACGCGTCGCCTCGTTCGGGCTCGTGGTGAAGGACCACCTGCTGCAGGGACCGTTGGCGGGACCGACGCTCCGGTTCATGGACCGGATCGGAAACGCGCGGCACGGCGTCGACCTTCCCTTCAACTATTGGCCGCGCGCGCGCTGGGAAGAGGCGTTCGCGCGGCTTCGGCTGCGCACGGACCGCTGGGACGGTCGGCTCGGCCTCTACCCGTTTCCCGCCTCGCTCCTGTTCGAGCGCTCGCTCCATTTCCTGGCCCGCGCCCGGTGTTGAGCCGCGAGGCGGGGATCGCCGCGCTGCTCGGGCTCGCCACGATCGGGCTCGTGCGCTACGTGTGGGGGGACTGGACCCCCGTGCCGCAATTCCACGACGAGGCGGCCTACGCGCTCCAGGCCGAGATCTACGCCAGCGGCCGTTGGAGCGCCCCCTCCCCGCCGGAGCCCCGGTTCTTCGAGCAGACGCACGTGCTCGTGAAGCCCGTGCTGGCCGCCAAGTACCTCCCGGGCCACAGCCTCCTGCTGGCGCTCGGGGCGCTGGTGGGATGGACGGGTCTGATCCCGCTCCTCCTGAGCGGCCTCACGGGAGCGCTGGTCTACGCCCTCGCGGCCCGCGTGGCCACACCGGCGGTGGGATTCCTCACCTGGGGGCTGTGGGCCACCTCGCCCGAGAACCTGCACTGGCGCGTCTCGTACTTTTCCGAGCTGACCACCGGGGCCCTCCTGCTCCTCGCCTGGTGGCTCCTGCTGCGCTGGAAGGAGCGCCCGACCGGCCGGCGGCTGGCGTTCCTCGCCCTGGTCGTCGGGTGGGGCGCGATCACCCGGCCGCTCACCATGCTGGCGTTGGCC
>JBFIOX010000289.1:0-3514 GCA_041610455.1 Gemmatimonadota bacterium | reverse complement strand
GCTCGAGTTCTACTCGCCCACCCTCGTCGCCTGGGGATGGCCGGAATACGCGATCCCGACCTACATACGCAGCCACGTGCATCCCGCGGCGATGGACGAGGATCAGATGTGCCTGATCTCCACCTTCCGTCTGCCGGTCCAGATCCATACACGCTCGGCCAACGCCAAGTGGCTCGACGAGATCGCCCACACCAACCCGCTCTGGCTCCACCCGACCGACGCGGCGCGGTGCGGCGTCGGCACCGGCGACCTCGTCCGGGTCGAGACGGAGATCGGCCACTTCGTGGTCAAGGCGTGGGTCACGGAAGGCATCCGGCCGGGCGTGGTGGCCTGCAGCCATCACATGGGACGGTGGCGGCCAGCGGAGGGGACGCGCTTCGGGGGGGCGAACGGAAAGGCCGCCGGTGCCCTCGGGACGGAAGCCCCGGGCGGGCTCGACGCCGGGAGCGAAGCCGGGGATGGCGGCGTCGTGGCGCAGACGGGGCAACGCCAGCTCATGGCCGTGGTGGACGTGCGTCGCGGCGCGGAGGGCTGGCGGCTGACGCGCGAGCGCGGCGCGGCGCCCTACGACTCGAGCGATCCCGACACGCGCCGCATCTGGTGGACCGATGTCGGGGTGCACCAGAACCTGACCTTCCCGGTCCATCCCGATCCCGTGTCGGGAATGCACTGCTGGCACCAGGCGGTCCGCGTCCGCAAGGCGTCGTCGAAGGACCGGTACGGGGATATCCACGTCGACACCGAGAAATCGCGCGCCGTGTATCGGCGGTGGCTCTCCAAGACGCGCGACGCGCACGACCATTCTCCCGACGGCACGCGGCGTCCGCACTGGCTGCTGCGGCCCTTGCGGCCCGTGCGCGACGCCTACGCGCTGCCCGAGGCGTAGGTCTGGCCATGGAGCTCTTCCGCGCGCTCGGCTCGCTGCTCGAGACCCCGTGCTCGGAGAACCGCCTCATCGGCCATCTGCTCGAGCTGGGCACCGTGCCGGACGAGCCCGCGCACAGCGAGCTTTTCCTCTTCCAGCTCTACCCCTACGCCTCCGTGTATCTGGGGGACGAGGGGCGTCTGGGAGGAGAGGCGCGCGACCGCATCGCCGGGTTCTGGCGGGTGCTGGGCGACGAACCACCGAGCGAGCCCGATCACCTGTCGACCCTGCTGGCCGCCTACGCGTGGCTGGTCGAGGCCGAGGACGCCGCGAGAGACGAGACCGATCGGGCGGGCTGGCGCCGGGTCCGCCACGCGTGCCTGTGGGAGCACGTGCTGGCCTGGGTGCTTCCGTTTCTCATCAAGCTGCGGCAGATCGCCCCTCCCTTCTATCGCGGCTGGGCCGACACGCTCGAGGCCGCGCTGGCCAAGGAGTCGGCGCTGCTCGGCCCCCCCAGCCGCACCCCCCTCGCCCTGCGCGAATCCTCGCCGCTCCCCGATCCGCGGCTCGAGGGCGGCCAGCGTTTCCTGGGAGCCCTGTTGAGCCCCGTGCGCAGCGGGATTGTGCTGACGCGGGGGGATCTGGCCCGTGCGGGGCGCGACCTGGGGCTGGGCCTGCGCGTGGGCGAGCGCGCCTACATCCTCCGGAGCATGATCGCGCAGGGGCCGGCCGAGACGCTCCAGTGGCTGGCCGGCGAAGCGCGGGCGTGGGAGGTGCTGCACGACCGCTCGGGGTCGGTGGCCCCGGAGGTGGCCGACTTCTGGGCCGAACGCGCCCGGATCACGGCCGCCCTGCTCGCGGAGCTGGCCGCGGAGGCGGGTCGGCCCCCCGGCCCCGCCCCCTTCCCGGAGCGCCAGCCCATCGCGGAGCCGGGGGCTTCGTGACGGACGACCAGCCGACGGGGCGGGCGCTCGACCCGGATCGCTTCCGCGCCGTCTTCCTCCTCCTGCTGGTGATCGGGATCAGCCTGCTGTTTCTGGAGATGATCCGCCCGTTCACCACGGCCCTCTTGTTGGGCGCGATCTTCAGCGGGCTCGCGCACCCGGCCTACCGGAAGCTGTTGGCCTGGTTCGGGGGGCGGCGCAGTCTCGCCTCGTTCGCGACGCTGCTCCTGTTCTTCTTCCTGCTCCTCGGCCCGGCGGCGACCTTTCTGGGGATCGTGGCCAACCAGGCGTTCCAGGTCACGCAGTCGGCGGGGCCCTGGATCGAGGATGTGAGGGCGCAGCTCGATCGACAAGGCGGCTCGGCTCGCTTCATCGAGGGCCTTCCCTTCGCCGATGCCATCCGGCCCTTCCAGCAGGATGTGGTGGACAAGCTGGGCCAGCTCGCGGGCTCGGTCGGGCAATGGGTCGTGGCACGGCTGGCCGATTTCACGCGCGGCACGGTGACGGTGATCTTCCTCCTCTTCGTCATGCTGTACGCGATGTTCTTCTTTCTGAAGGACGGGGAGGTCGTGCTGGGCAAGATCCTCTATTACCTGCCGCTGTCCGATCGGGACGAGCGTCGCATGCTCGACAAGTTCGTCTCGGTGACGCGGGCGATGCTCAAGGGCACGTTCCTCATCGGCATCGTGCAGGGTGCCCTGGCCGGCATCGCGTTCGCCATCGCGGGGATCCCCTCCGCCGCGTTCTGGGGCACCGTGATGGCGGTGCTCTCGATCATCCCGGGGGTCGGGTCGGCGCTGGTGTGGCTCCCGGCCGCCATCTATCTCCTGATGAGCGGGCGCACGGGAGCGGGCGTGGGTCTCCTCGTGTGGTGCGGTGGGGTCGTCGGGCTGGTGGACAACTTCATGCGCCCCTGGCTGGTGGGGCGTGACACCAAGATGCCCGACCTGCTGATCCTCCTCGGGACCCTGGGCGGATTGGTCTTGTTCGGCGCCGCCGGCGTCATCGTGGGTCCGATCGTGGCGGCCCTGTTCATCACGGTGTGGGAATTGTACGGGGAGGCGTTCAAGCACGTGCTCCCCGATCCGCCGCCGTTCCCCGCGCCGGCCCCCGCGGCCATGGCGACGCCCGGCCCCGGCGCGGCGCCCGATCGGCCGACGCGGGAGCCGCCACCCCCCGAGTGAGCCGGCGTGCGAGAGGAACCGGCGCCGCCGGCCCCGTTCATCGCGCCCGCCCGAGGAAGACGCGGGCGCTGGCGGGACGCGTCTAAACGTGCGCATCGCGTCGCGTGTCCCCCCCTCGGACCCCAGCACGGAGCATGAGATGTCCCCATCGTCCTTCGAACGCTCGTACGCGTCGCGACCGCATCGCCTGTGTGCCGGCCTCCTGGCCGCGCTCGCGGCCGCCCTGGCGCCTCCGGCGCGACCGGCCGGAGCCCAGCAGGCGCTGCCCGACTCGGCCTTCCTCGATCAACTGCGGTGGCGCGCCATCGGCCCGGCCAACTTCGCGGGCCGGGTCACCGACGTGGAGGGCGTCCCGGGGACGCCGGTGTTCTACGTGGCGACCGCGAGCGGCGGGATCTGGAAGACGACCAACCACGGAACCACCTTCCGCCCGCTCTTCACCGCCGAGCGGGTCGTGGCCATGGGGGACCTGGCGATCGCGCCGAGCGACACCAGCATCGTGTGGGCCGGCACCGGGGAGG
>JBFIOX010000288.1:0-3521 GCA_041610455.1 Gemmatimonadota bacterium | reverse complement strand
CGTACACGCGCAGCGAAGCCTGAAAAGACCCCGAGCGACCGTTGACCGCCCGGTAGTTCCGGAACGTCGTGCCGGCAGCGCGCAGGGCCTCGCGCAGCACCCCGCGCACCGCTCGGTGCAGCCGACGGGTCTCCGCGGGCGTGAGCGATCCCGCCGCCCGGCGCGGATCTATGCGCGCCCGGTGGAGCGCCTCGCTCGCGTAGATGTTGCCCACGCCCGCGATCCGTCGCTGGTCGAGCAGCGCGTTCTTGATCGGGGCGCGCGATGGACCGAGAGCGCGCGCCAGGGCGGCGGCCGAGAACGTCCGCGACAGGGGCTCCGGACCCAGCGAGCGCTCGACCTCCCGCCACGCTCGCGGGCGCAGCAGGTCGAACCCGCCAAGACGCCTCGTGTCGTCGTAAAACAGCGTTCGCCCGTCGTCGAGCTCGAAGGCCGCGCCCGGATGGCGGAACTCGGCGGGATCGGGGGGAACGGGGCCGAGCGCGAACCGCCCGGTCATGCGGAGCTGCACGCGCATCCACCACTGCGGTTGGGCGTCGAGCGGGGCGTCCGGCTCGTGCAGCGGGAAGAGCAGGTACTTGGCCCGCCGGCCCAACCGGCCGATGCGTCGGCCCGTGACCTCGGCGCGGAACCGGGCGGGGGTGAGCCCGCCCAAGATGAGATCGTCGTGGTGCACCTCGACGCGCCGAACCGCCCGCCCGAACAGCGGCGCGGCGAGGTCGACCCGGATCGTCTCGACCTCCGGCAGCTCGGGCACCGCGCCGCTCAGACCGAGAGGAGCGCCCGCGCGGAGGGATCCACGCGAGCCGCCTCGAGCTCGTGCCAGCCGATGTCGCCGCGCCAGCGCGCGCCCTCGAAGCGGATGCGCTCGACCGCCGCCCGGCTCCGCGCCGCCGCCTCGGCGAGCGTGCGGCCGAACCCCGTGACGCCCAACACCCTCCCCCCGGCCGTCACCAGCCGGCCCTCGCGCTTGCGGGTCCCGGCGTGGAACACGCGCACCTCGTCGGGATCGAACTCCGGGATGTCGATCGGGCGGCCGAGCTGCGAAGGCCCCGGATATCCCTCGCTGGCCATCACGGTCACCAGCGCGGCGCCGGGCGCGCGATCGAGGCGCACGCCGGACAGCGAGCCGCCGCGCGCCACCCGCAGCAGGGGGTCGAGCAGGCCCGAGGCCAGCAGGGGCAACACCACCTGCGTCTCCGGGTCACCCAGGCGGCAGTTGAACTCCACCACCTTGGGCCCCTCGTCGGTGAGCATGAGCCCGGCGTAGAGAAACCCGCGGTACGGCGTGCCGGCCTCGGCCATCGCCGCGAGCACCGGCCGCGCGACCGTGTCCCGCACGGCCTCCACGAACGACGGCTGGCCCGGCGATGCCGGCGCGTAGGCGCCCATGCCCCCGGTGTTGAGGCCTCGGTCGCCCTCGCCCGCGCGCTTGTAGTCCCGTGACGTGGGCAGGGCCACGACGTCCTCGCCGTCGGCGATGAAGAACACGGAGAGCTCGATGCCCTCCATGAATTCTTCGACCACCACCTCGGCGCCCGCCTCGCCGAAGCACGCCTCGATCATCATGGACTCGATCGCGGCGGCCGCCTCGGCTCGCGTATCGCACACCACCGCGCCCTTGCCCGCCGCCAGCCCCGAGGCCTTCACCACCAAGGGCTCGGGATGGCTCTTCACGTGCCGCAGCGCCCGGGCGGCGTCGCGAAACGTGGCGTACGCCGCGGTGGGAACGCCGCGATCCCGCATGAGGTCCTTGGCGAACGCCTTGGAGGACTCGAGGCGCGCCGCGGCCGCCGAGGGCCCGAAGATGGGGAGCCCCGCCGTCTCGAAGCGGTCGACGATGCCGGCGGCGAGCGGCGCCTCGGGGCCGACGATGGTCAGCGCCACGTCCTCCTCGGCCGCCAGCCGGGCCAGGGACTCGACGTCGCGGGCCTCGATCGACACGCGCCGAGCGGCCGGCTCCATGCCCGGGTTTCCGGGGGCCACGAGCAGGGTGGCGTCGGGAGCCTCGCGCGCCAGCGTGTCGACGAAGGCGTGCTCGCGTCCCCCGCTCCCGACGACGAGGATCTTCACTCGGCCTTGCGCGCCTTGAAGGCCTCGCCGATGCGTGACCGGAGCCGATCCACGGCGGCGTCGACTTCGTCGAACAGCTCGTGCGCCGCGTCCTTATACCCTTTCATGGCCTCCTTGAGGTCTTCCCGATAGGGGCGCTCATCCTCTTCGTCGCGCCGCTGGTACTCGCCCGCGAGAATGCGCTCGTACGCCCCGCTGTCGATCCAGTCACGCAGCTCGGCCACGCGGATCACGGCGAAGGGATGCGTCTGGCCCAGGATGTTGAACACCTTGTAGACCGCATCGAGCAGGTCGCCCCCCTCCCGGTACTCCTCCGACTGGGCGATGAACTCGTCGAGGTCCAACGACTGTCCCCGCATGCCGCCCGCCATGTGCATCAATGCCGACATCGACGTCTCGGGGTTCTGGATCGCCAAGAGCCCCGCCCGGTCCGACGACAGCTCGCTCTTCCGGTACCACTCGAGCAGCGCCATGAGGATGGGCCGGATGGCGAGGCCGGCCAGCGTGTAACGGAAGATGACCAGGTTGAGAATGAGGATGAGCAAGGTCCGGTAGAGAACGTGCCCGCTCAGGATATGGCCCACCTCGTGCCCCAGCACCGCCTCGACTTCGTCGTGCGAGAGGATCTCCAGCATGGAAGAGTTGAGTACGATGAAGGGCTCTCCCAGGCCGACGGCGCCGGCGTTGACCACCGGCGTCTGCGAGACGTAGACCTCGGGCGGCTTCTCGACGTCGAGCACCTGGCACACCCGGTCGAGCCGTTCGTGTATCCAGGGGTATTGGCTCGGGGAGACCCTCACCGCGTTGGCCTTGAAGGCCAGGCGCAGGGCCCGCTCGCCGAACAGCCCGAAGATCTTGCGCAGCGCCAGGTCGAACCCCGGTAGCTTGCGCAGCGCGTTCAGCGCGGCGCGGTCGGCCGGGTGCTCCCACGCCACGGCGCTGATCTGGGTGAGGATCCTTCGCTGCACGCCGTTGTCTTCCGTCATGGACTCCTCCCGCAGCGCGGGCGAGATGTGGGTGCGCCCCCCGCGGGGCGACGGGCGGTCCCGAGCCGGGCCGCCACCGTCCCGTCGTACGACGCGCGCGCGAGCGCTGTTTCAGCGTCGGGACCGCGCGTCACAAGGCCGCGAGCGCCGCACTCACATCCTCCACCAGGTCGTCTGCGTCCTCGACCCCGACGGAGAGTCGTACGAGTCCCGGAGTGAGCCCGATCTCCGCCTTCTTGTCGTCGGGGACCGACGCGTGGGTCATCGAGGACGGCACCGACACGAGGCTCTCGACCCCGCCCAGGCTCTCGGCCAGTTGGAACACGCGCGTGGACGCAGCGAACCGGTTGGCCCGCTCGGCCGACCCCGCATCGAAGCTCACCATCGAGCCGAAGTCGCGCATCTGACGCGCGGCCAGTGCGTGCTGGTGGTGCGCCGCGAGCCCAGGGTAGCGCACGGACT
>JBFIOX010000287.1:0-3526 GCA_041610455.1 Gemmatimonadota bacterium | reverse complement strand
GCGCCGCGCGGCTCGCGAGGCGCCCTCTTCTACCGCCGGCCTCACGCGGCATCGAACATCTTCTCCAGATTGAGGAGGCAGCTCGTCCACCCTTCCGCGTGTCCGTCGCGAGCTTCGACGGTCGGGAAGGGCTCGTGGTGGATCACCACCTCCGTGGAATCGCCCAGCTCGTTGAAATCGACGGTGACGACCGTCTCGCCCACGCTGTGGTCGTCCCCCTCCCAATCCCAGGTGTACACCAGCCGCTTCGGGGGGTCGATCTCCCGATACACGCCGAACGCGGTGTGCTCGGTGCCATCCGACGTGCGCATGGCCAGCCGATAGCGGCCGCCGACGGTCAGATCGACCTGCGAATCGAGGACGCGGGCGTCCTCGGGGCACGACCACTTCCGAATCAGCTCGGGCTTCGTCCACGCTCGGAAGACGTCCTCGCGCGAAGCCCGGATCACACGCGACACATGGACGGAAAGAGATGTTTCGGTAGCCATTCAGGTACGCTCCTCTCGGCGCTGGTGGGGTCTCTCGGGATGCGGCGCTTCCTCCTCCAGGAACCGGGACAGACGGTCCAGCTGGCCCTCCCAGAACGCGCGGTAGCGCTCGACCCAGGCGGCTGCCTCGCGAAGCGGCGCCGCGTCGAGGTTGCAACGACTCACCCGCCCATCCACCTCCCGGCGAACCAGACCCGCGCGCTCCAGCACCCGCAGGTGCTTGGAGATGGCGGGTCGCGAGATGGGAAAAGGCTCGGCCAGCTCTCCCACGGTGGCCTCGCCCCGGCTCAGGCGCTCGAGGATGGCGCGCCGCGTGGAGTCGGCCATCGCGGCGAAGATCCGGTCGAGTGGGTCATTGGTAACCATTAAGTTACCAATATGGAAAGCCGGCGGATCGGCGTCAAGTCGGGCCCCCGCTCGGCCGCCCGCTTCGCTCGGAGGTGGGGGAGCGGGGGTCGTGCGGCTCCGTCCGCTTGCTGGCATGGAGGCGACCTGTGCGCGCTGCGCGCGGCCCTAGGTCACCAGCAGGGGCAGCATGAGCGTGGCGATTCCGAGAACCAGGAAGAAGCCGCAGATGTCGGTCACCGTGGTCAGCACGGGTCCGGAGGCCAGGGCGGGGTCCATTCGGAAGCGTTTGAGGAGGAGCGGGACCGCCCCGCCGATCGAGACGGCGATCATCGTGTTGGCGGCGAGGGCGAGCCCCACCACGAGCCCCAGGTAGGGGTTGCCCTTCCAGGCCCAGGCCACGGCTCCGATGATGAGTCCCAACACGGCGCCGTTGAGGATTCCGATCCCGATCTCCTTCAACCACACGTAGAAGATCTCGTAGGGTCTGACGAGACCGAGCGCGAGCTCGCGGATGCTGACCGCCACCGCCTGGTTGCCCGAGCAGCCGCTCATGTCGGAGATGATCGGAAGGAAGAAGGCGAGCGCGATGACCGCCGCCAGCGTGCTCTCGAACAGGGCGATCACGCTGGCCGCGATCACGTTGAGCACGATGTTGATGCTCAACCAGGACAGCCGGCGCCGCGATCGTTGGAGTAGCGGCATCGTGCGAAGCTCTTCGCCTCCCACGATGCCCTGCGATTTCAGGTGGTCGGCCTCGGCCCGGTCCGCGACCGCATCTCCCACCGAATCGCGCCGCACGAGTCCCAGCAGCCGCCCGGCGTCGTCGAGCACCGGAAGAGCGAGATAGGCGCGCCGCTCGAAGGCCTCCCAAAGCTCGTCGAGCGGGGTCTGCACGTGCACCGCGACGGGGTCGCGGATCATCAGGGAATCGATCACCCGGTTCGGCGCGGCCAGGAGGAGGTCGCGGATGCGGAGCACGCCGACCAGGCGTCCGTCCCCGTCGGTCACGTACACGTACTGAATCTCCGGGGTCGCTTCTTCGGCCTGTCGGCGCAGCTGGTCGACCACCGCCCCCACGGTGGCGGTCGAAGGGACGACGCTGACCTCCGTGCTCATGAGCCCGCCGGCCACATCCTCGTCGTAGGCCGCCAGCGAGAGGATCTCGCGCGCCTCCTCCGCGTCGAGCGTGGCCAGAATGGCCCGGGCGTCCTCGTCGTCCATCTCGACGACCAGATCGGCCTGGTCGGCGCTGGGGAGCTCGCGCAGGATCGCTCCGGCCACCTCCGCGGAGAGCTGCTCGACCAGGTCGGCGGCCTGTGCCAAGGGCAGGTCGTCGATGAGGTCGGCCGCGTCGTCGGGCGCGAGGGTCTCGAGCACGCGGTTCTGCTTCTCCTCGGTGAGGTGGGCCAGCGCCCCCGCGAGCTCCCTGGTCGAAAGCGTCTCGATGTAGGCTTCGAGGCGGGCCGCGTCGCGGGTGCGGGCGATGGCGTCCAGCGTCTCCCAAGGGGATCGCTCGGGCTGATCGGTCATGGGTCGCGCCTTCCGGGGAGGCGGTGCCTCCGGTCACGGGGGGTCGAAGCATGAGGCGGGGCATCGCCGCCCGCGGAGCGGTCGGGACCGTCGCCGTTCCAGATGGAGGCGCTTTCGCGCGCCCGCGCGGAATCTACCGGCCGGGGGACCGGGGACAATCGATCCGCGTTCCCCTTTCGCTCCCTCCCCGCCAGGGCGCCAGGCTCCACGAGGCCTCGTCGAACACGTGCCACGCGCGGTCGGACAGGGCCGCCACGAGGCGCGCGTTCTCGGCGCCGCGGTCGAGCGCCGTGACCAGCGGCGCAGCGTCGAGGTCGGCCACGTTTCGGACATAGCTGCGGTGGGGATCGTGGTCGGAGGCGTGGCGGACGAACACGCCCGCCGGCCGCTCCAGCCGACCGACGCAGGCCTCGAAGCGCACCAGATCGCGCCTGAACCAGCCCTCGAGCGCCCGTCGGCTCTGCAGCCCGGCCACGGTGGGGGGAGTGAGCAGCCCCAACAGCACCCCGAACAGGATCACCCGAGTCCGCTCCGGACGGGGGGTCGCGCGCCCCACCCGGTCACCGAGCCACCACAGGCCGAGGGCCGCCAGGAACGCGCCCACGGGCATGATCTCCACGTAGTACACGGCCCAGTGCGGGGGGTGGGCGTACAGCCCGTAGGAGAGGATCAGCGCGGCCGCGCTCACGGCCGCGAAGCGTGCCCGCTTCCAGTGCGCCAGGAGACCGATGAGCCCCACCGCGACGAGCGCCCCGCGCCACCCGCTCCCGCTCGGAAACAGGAGGTACCGGACGCGCCGTAGCAGGATGCCGGGCAGGCGCTCGGCCGTGTGGGCGCGGTGAAGCGCGACGAACTCGCGCGAGATGGCCGCGACCTCGGCCGGCTCACCCTCGGTAGGGGGTCGCGTCTCGAGCTCGAAGCCGAGTCGATCCCACGGCATGTACTGCTCGGTGTAGAGCGCGTGGGGCGTCGGGCTCAGCGATCCGAGGGTGGCCCAGCTCCAAACCGGCCAGAGCAGGAGCGTCGCGCCCCCGACGGCGATCGCGACCCCGAGCTGACGCCACGCGCGGCGCTCGCCGACCCGCGCGAGGACCACCCAAGCCATCGGAACGGCCAACGCCAGCATGGTGAGCGGCCGGGTGATCGCGCCCCACCCGACG
>JBFIOX010000286.1:0-3527 GCA_041610455.1 Gemmatimonadota bacterium | reverse complement strand
GGCCACCGGCCCGGGCCGGGTGGAGGTCGCGGGCCGCTCCGACGGGGCGTTGGACCGGGCCCGCGCGACGGGTCTCGTCGCACACCGGCTGGAGGACGTCTCGACCGAGGCGTACGACATCGCGGTCGACTGCACCGGGCATCCCGACGGCTTCGACCTGGCGCGTCGGGCCCTCCGGCCCGAGGGCACGCTCATCTTGAAGAGCACGTACGCCGGCGCCCACGAGGTGGACGCGTCATCGCTGGTGGTGCACGAGATCCGCGTGCTGGGGTCGCGCTGCGGTCCTTTCGAGCCCGCGCTGCGCGCCCTCGCGGAGGGCACCGTCCGCGTCGACGACCTCGTCCACGCGCGCTTCGCGCTGGCGGATGCTCCGGCCGCCTTCGCCCGGGCGGCGGAGCCGGGGGCCCTCAAGGTGCTGCTCCTGCCTTGACGCGCGCGCGCCGCCGGACCTAACGGGGGAGACCCCGAGGGCGGCTTCGGGGATCGCCGCCGTCCCAGGTCACGTCGCACGTCTCGAACACCGGTGGGTGGCCCGTGACCCCCAGGAGGTCGTGCAGCATCTCGTGCTTTACGAGCCGCTCGCTATCGAGGTGGGCCGGGGCGAGGGTGATGTCGTGGGGCGGCTCCCAGATCCCGTTGCACAGGTCCCCTCCCCCGCACGGGAACCGCGATCCGTTGAGAAAGAGCGGCGCGACGACCTCGAAGAAGCGGAGCCGGTCGAAGTCGCCCTGGAGCCCGGCGCAATCTCCGATCTCGTCCCACCAATCCCGGTAGGCCTGGTCCGGGACGAGCAGGGCGCGCACCAGGCCGGGGGCGTCGTCATCGGGGCCCGTGGCGCACCCGGGCACGGCCAGGGTCGCCGCCGAAGCCGCCACCGCGGCGAGCGGCCAGGATATCCGCCGGCGCGCGCTCATCGATCGGTCCTCGCCCCCTGTTCGATCCAAGCGCCCAGCAGGGCGCGCTCCTCGTCGGTCATCTCGGTGAAGTTGCCCAGCGGCATGATGCGCGTGTCGACCGCCACCGCCCGGATCTTGGGCGCCCACGCCCGTACCTGGGCGGCGGTCTCCAGCACGATGCCGCCCGGAGGCGCGTCGAACAATCGGTGTGCCGGCTCGGCGGCGTGACAGGTGACGCAGCGCGCGACCAGGATCTCCTGCACCTGGGCGTATGGCACCGGTCCCGTCGCCGCGGCGTCCACGCCGGCCCGTCCCCGGGTGCCGGTCGAGACGACCGCCAGGGCGAGCAGGCCCAGGGCGGCCGCGGGAAACAGCCACCCCGCCCGACGACCGGCGTTCCGGCGGTTGAAGCCGTGGCGGGTGAGCACGCCGACGGCGAACAGCCCGAGCAGGATGGCCCATCCCCCGGCGTGCCCGTACGTCATGGGATAGTGGCCGCTGATCATGACGAAGAGGACGGGCAGCGTGAGGTAGTTGTTGTGCCGCGAGCGCGCCGCGGCCGCCTCGCCGCGCGCCCGGTCGGGATCGCGCCCCTGCTCCACCGCCGCGACGAGCTCGGCGTGCGCGGGGATGATCACGAAGAACACGTTGGCGGCCATGATCGTCCCGAGCAGCGCCCCCACGTGCATGTAGCCGGCCCGCGCCCCGAGCAGCTGCGACAGCCCCCACGCCGCGCCGGCCGTCAGCAGGACGCCGAGCGCCACGAGCCGCGCGGGCCGCCGGCCGAGCCCGCTCCGGCACAGGCGGTCGTACAGCAGCCAGCCCACGACCAGCGTCCCCACGCCGATCCACGGCGCCCAACGGGGAGACAGGACCGAGGCGGGGCCCGCCAGATAGAGGTCCGCCCTCAGGTAGTAGACCAGCACGAGAAGGGAGAAGCCGCTCAGCCACGTCAGGTAGGCCTCCCACTTGAACCAATGCAGGTGCCCGAGGGTGGCGCGCGGCACGGTGTCGTACTTCATGGCCCGGTAGAAGCCGCCCCCGTGCACCGACCACAGCTCGCCCACCAGCCCGGGCTCGGCGCGCTCGGGCGCGGACAGCCGGTCGTTGAGCCAGTTGAAGTAGAACGAGGTCCCGATCCACGCGATCCCCGCGATCACGTGGATCCAGCGCACCGCCAGCTCCAGCCAATCGAGCAGGAACGTCACGGCGGGACTCAGCTCCCGCGGTAGGTCGTGTACCCGAACGGGCTCAGGAGCAGGGGCACGTGGTGGTGGGCCCGGGCATCGCGGACGTGGAAGGCCACGTGGACCTGCGGGAAGAAGGCCATCTCTCCCCGCGCCCGGTAGTAGGCCTCCGTGTCGAAGCGCAGCCGGTACAGCCCGGCAGTGAGGTCGCCCGCGCCCAGCAGGTCGGCCACGCGGCCGTCCTCATCGGTGCGCGCCGTGGCGACCAGGATCCAGCCCTCTTCGGGATTCCGCCGCTCCAGCGCGACCGGGACTCCCGCCCCCGGCCGACCCGCGGCCGTGTCCAGCACGTGCGTGGTGATGCCCATGCGCCCGCCTCTCCCGCTCAGGCCTCGTCCGCCAGCCGCGCGAGCCTGAGCCGCGTGATCTTGGCCTGCTCCGCCGCCGCCACCCGTAGCTCTCGCTCGGGGGGGTTGTCCAGTCGCGCTTCGAGTTCGGCCAGCATCTCGTCGGCCGAACGGCCCGATGCGCAGACGAGGAAGATGAACCCGAAGCGATCTTCGTACTCGAGATTACGCCGAGCCAGGGCGTCGAGCACGCCCGCCGAGGCGCCGCGCACGCCGGCTTGCTCGGCGCTCGAGAAGCGCCCCTCGGGCCGGCGCGCGCCGATCTTCGGGTGCGCCGCGAAGGCCTCCAGCCAGTCGGACGGCGCGAGGCCCCACCAGATCTCCTCGGCCGCATCGAACACGTCGGCAGCGCGCGCGAAAGGGACGCGGGCCAGCATCCCCTCGACCCAGCGCGCCGAGCCGCAGCAGGCGCGCAACGCCTCGGAACGACGGTCGGGGGGCAGCCCGTTCAGGTACTCGGCCAGGTCCACGCGGAGCCCCGGTCCCGCGCGCTCAGTCGCCGGCCAGCGGACGCCCGAACACGCGCAGGCGCGCCACGCCTCCGTCGGGAAAGATGTTGAGCCGGACGTGGGTGGAGGGGACGCGGCGCGCCGCATCCTGGATCATCCACTGGTGCGTCGCGTCGGGTTTCAAAGGGGCCCGGTCCACCAGGGGCTCCCAGTCGGAGTCCGAGGGCGCCTCGTCGCCCGCATCGCCCAGGTCACAGCGTTCGAGCGAGGCGGACTCCGGGTAGTTGCCCTTGAAGTGGTCGGTCTCGAGCCGGACACCGTCGATGACCCCGCGGCGGCCGAGCCGCACGACCACCCAGTCGTGCCCGGGGCCGCGCCGGCGGCGCGTCTCCCACCCCTGGCCCATGTGGGTCGAAGGGCCCGGCAGCAGCAGGTTCTTGGGCTCGCCGAAAGTCCCGTCGCTCGCTCGCCGGCCCTTCGCAGATACTCGATCGCCTTCGGATGGATCCCGGCCTGTTCGAAATGCCTGGCAAGCTGAACCGCGATCTCGTCCACCTCGTCCCCGAACAGCGCCTCCAGCGCCGTGCC
>JBFIOX010000285.1:0-3545 GCA_041610455.1 Gemmatimonadota bacterium | reverse complement strand
CGGGCGAGCACGCGCTGATCCATTCGGCCGGGGGCGGGGTGGGCACCGCGGCGCTGCAGCTGGCGCGCCATGCCGGGGCGGGTGCGGTGATCGGCACGGCCTCGGCCGCCAAGCTGGAGCGGATCCGGGACCGCGAGCTGCCGCTCGACGTGGGCATCGACTATCGTGCCGGCCCGTTCCGCGACGCGGTGCTCGCCGCCACCGGGGGAGGCGGGGTCGACGTCATCCTGGACACGGTGGGCGCGCCGTACTGGGAGGACAACGTGGCCTGTCTGGCCATTCTCGGCCGCCTCGTGCTGGTCGGCGTCATGGGCGGCGCGGCCGCGGAGGTCGACCTGCGAGCGCTCATGGGCAAGCGGGCCACCGTGGTGGGGACCGTGCTGCGGGCCCGCCCGCTCGCCGAGAAGGCGGCGCTCACCGTCGCCTTCCGGACGCGCTTTCTCCCCGCGTTCGAGCCCGCTGGGGTGGCCGGTCCGCCGGGCTCGGCGCCGGCCCTGGTGCCCGTGGTGGACCGGACGTTTCCGCTCGCCGAGGCCGCCGCCGCCCACCGCTACGTCGAAGAGAACCGCGCCTTCGGCAAGGTCGTGCTCGAGGTCGACTGAGCGCGGGGGGGCGCGCGCGGCGCCCGACCGGTCGCGAGCCCGGCGCCGGGCGGGTCCGCGGGCCGGCCTCCCGTCGAGCGCCGCGCCGGGTGGGTCCGGGGTACGGCCTCCCTTCAAGCCCGGTAGCCGGCGAGAAAGCGCAGATCGAGGCGGTCCTTCCAACGCATGGGGACTTTTCCCAACCACCAGAGGGGGCCCCACGCCGCGAGGGCCGCCTCGCCCCCGAGGTTCAAGATCGACAGGGCCACCGGCTGGGGTCGGTAGGGCCGGAGCGTGTCCCCGCGCAGCGTCGCGAGCAGGTTGTCGGCCAGGACGGGAGCCTGACGCACCGCGTACACGCCGAGCTTGGGCAGCGGTCGAGGCAGGAAGTCGACGCAGTCGCCCACCCCGAAGACGCCCGCGAGCCCCCGCGCCTCGAGCGTGGGCTCGACGGCCAACCCGCCGCCGGGACCGCTCGGCAGCCCCATGGCGGACAACGCCGCGGGGGGCCGCAGTCCCGTGGCCAGGAGCACGCGGTCGGCGGAAACGGACTCCGCGGCGCTCTCCCTCCGATCCGCGCCCGCCAGCGCGACCTGGAGGCGCCCCCCGGCCTCGCGGATGGCGAGCGCGGTGCGGTCCCGGAGCAGGACGATCCCCCGGGAGGCCAGGTAGCGGGCCAGTCGCCGGGCCGCCCCCGCGGGGTACCCCGCCAGCAGCGGGCCGCGCGCGATGAGCGTGATGCGTGGCGCGCGATCCCGGTCCCGCTTCCCCGCCGCCAGGTTGGCCGCCACCTCGCACCCCGTGGCCCCGCCGCCGACGATGACGACGTCGCCCCGCAGGTCGGCCCGCAGGAGGCCCTCGATCGGCTTCACCGGGGTGCCCCGCTCGCGTCCGTCCACGGCCCCCGCCACCTCGCTGCCCAGGTTGAGGGACAGAGCGGCGAAGGGGAGCCATGTCCCGTCATCGAGCCGGATGCGCCGCGTCGCTGCATCGATCCCCACCAGGCGGGCGCGGATGAGCGCGCAGCCCGCCCGCCGGGCGAGGCGGGAGACGTCGACCCGCCCGTCGTCCGGCGCGTACTGCCCGCCCAGGATCCCCGTGGCCAGCCCGGAATACCAGAAGTCTCCAGGCTCCACGAGCACGAGCTCCGCGCCGGCCTCGGAGAAACGACGGGCCTGCGAGACGACGTGCAGGTGGGCGTGGCCCGCCCCGACCAGGACGACGCGGCGGGATTCGGCGGGGTTCGGGCAGATCGGAGCCTCCGTTTGGCCGGGTTCGGGGAACCGCGTATCATGCACGGCCCGCCGACCGGGTGGCCAGAAGAGCCAGCGGCGTACGGCGGCGTGGAGGCAGCGGATGCGGGTCTGGGCCGGGACGAGCGGATACAGCTACAAGGGCTGGAAGGGCGCCTTCTACCCGGAGGATCTCCCCGACCGGGAGATGCTGTCGTACTACGCCAGCCAGCTCCCCGCGGTCGAGATCAACAACACCTTCTACCGGATGCCCCGCGAAAGCGTGCTGGAGGGGTGGGCCGAATCCGTCCCCGACGGGTTCCGCTTCGCGCTCAAGGCCTCCCGGCGCATCACGCATTTCAAGCGGCTGAGCGGGGCGCAGGACGAGACGGACTATCTCGTGCAGACGGCCGCCGCGCTGGCCGACCGCGCGGGGGTCATCCTGTACCAGCTGCCGCCCAACTTCAAGCGCGATGACGCGCGCCTGTCGGACTTCGTGCAGGCACTGCCCAATCCCGGCACCTCGGCGTTCGAGTTCCGACACGCCTCTTGGTTCGTGGACGAGGTCTTCGATACGCTGCGCGCCCGCAACTGCGCGCTCTGCCTCGCCGAGACCGACGAAGGCGACGACGCGCCG
Organism: Gemmatimonadota bacterium; assembly: GCA_041610455.1. Taxonomy (GTDB): domain Bacteria; phylum Gemmatimonadota; class Gemmatimonadetes; order Palauibacterales; family Palauibacteraceae; genus Palauibacter. The sequence continues at coordinate 1,095 of JBFIOX010000285.1, read as the reverse complement.
CTCGTCGAGACGGCCGACTGGACGTACCTGCGCCTGCGCAAGGCCGCCTACGACGAGACGGCGCTCGCCCGCTGGGCCGGCCGCCTGGCCGCTTCGTCGTGGAAGCAGGCCTACGTGTTCTTCAAGCACGAGGATGCGGGCGTGGGACCGCGTCTGGCGCGTCGCTTCCTCGAGCTGGCGGCGGCGTGACCCCGGTCGTCGGGCAGCTTCTGCTGCTCAACCTGGTCGGACTCCTGCTCGCACCGCCGGGCACGCGGCTCTTCGCGGAGCTCCAGCTCGTGCCGGCGCTCATGATCCAGAGGCCGTGGACGCTCCTCACCTATCAGTTCCTGCACGCCGGCTTCGGCCACCTGTTCTTCAACATGATCGGGCTGTTCTTCTTCGGGCCGCGCCTCGAAGTGCGGTTGGGCAGCCGGCACTTCGTGGGCCTCTACCTGGTGAGCGGCTTGGTGGGCGCCCTCGTCCACATCGGCTACACGCTGCTGCCCTTCTCGGGCGGCGGGCTGTTCGCGCCCATGGTGGGGGCCTCGGGGGCCGTGTTCGGCGTGTTCTTCGCCTACGCCCGCTTCTGGCCGCACGACCGGATCCTCGTGTGGTTCATCATCCCCATGGAAGTGCGGGTCTTCGTGATCGTCCTGACCGTGCTGTCGTTGTGGTCGGGCCTGGGGGGCGTGCAAGACAACGTGGCCCATTTCGCGCATCTGGGCGGCTTCCTGGGCGGCTGGCTGTACCTGCGGGGCAAGGCGTGGCGGTCCCCGGCCAAGCAGTTTCAGCGCAAGGTGGAGAGCCCCGCGGCGCACATGGGCGAGCGCCAGCTGAGCGAGCGCTGGGCGCGCATCGACCCGGCCACGCTCCATCCCGTGAACCGGGAGGAATACGAGCGCATCGCCAACAAGGTCCGGGCGTTGGGGTGGGGCGGCCTCAGCGAGCGCGAGAAGACCTTCGTGGAGCGTTTCGGCGCCTGAGGGCGTCTTCCCGGCCCGCCCCGGCGCGGGGCACCGGGGGACGGAGGACGCCTAGGGGGCGGCACCCGCGGCGCCGCCCCCGACTAGGGGTGGCTAGCGTCCCTCTCCGGCCGCGATGCGCGCGTCCGCG
>JBFIOX010000284.1:0-3562 GCA_041610455.1 Gemmatimonadota bacterium | reverse complement strand
GTCGCGGCGACCGCCGTGGCGCCGGCCGCGGCCCCCCGGATCGATGTCTCGACCGAGGGTCGTCCCGCATGGGGGCCCGAGAACGCCACGGTGACCGTGGTGGAGTTCACCGACTATCAGTGCCCCTTCTGCGCCCAGTACACGTCCAATACGTACCCGGTGCTCAAGGAGGCGTACGGGGACCGGATCCGCTACGTGGTGCGCAACTTCCCCGTCCGCAGCCTCCATCCGTGGGCCGAGAAGGCGGCCGAGGCCGCGGAGTGCGCCTTCGAGCAAGGGCGCTTCTGGGAGTACCACGATCTTCTCTTCGCTCAGCAGGCCGAGATCGACGGCGAGGCGTTCCTGCGCCACGCCGAGACCGTCGGCCTGGACCAGAACGCGTTCGCCGAATGCCTCGACTCCGGCCGCATGGCGGCGGTCGTGCGCCGCGACCTGCTGGATGGCGTGCGCCACGGCATCCGCGGCACCCCGACGTTCTTCATCAACGGGCGGCCCCTGGAGGGCGCGCAGCCCCTGGCCGTGTTCGAGGGGTTCATCGAGGAGGCCCTGAGCGAGGGCCGGGGATCGGACCCGGGTCGCTAGCGTCTGAGTGGGCGTCGCAACGGCGGGTCCAGCGGGGCGACCGTGAACTCGACCTCGGCGACCGTGAGATCGGTGGCCAGCCCCACCTGGAGCCGCGACCAGCCGGTGAGCCGGCGGAGAAACCCCATGACGCCCCGGCGGGACGCGATGAGCGACGCCGGGGTGAGCGAGACACCGCCGCCCATCAGCCAGCGCGAGATGCCCGGATCGTCGTCCACCCGCCGCTTGTCCGCCACCCAGAGCAGCTTGGCGTACCACGTCACGCCCGCGTTGTAGTGGTTCGTGTGGACGAGCGAGGCGGTGAAGCTCTGGCGGTCGCGCCCGGCGCAGAACTGGTTGCCGCAATAGAGGCCGGCCCGCAGCTCGGCGAAGCCCGAGAAGCGCACGGGCAAGGCCTCGAGGGCCGGGATCACCAGCCCGGCCTGGATCATCCCGGCCCGATCCCCGTGGAAGGTGTACCAGAAGTTGAGCAAGGCCGGGAGCGTCCCGGGCCCTTCCCACACGGGCCGGAACAGCTCGGTCTTGAACACGCGGGTAGAGGGACCGCGGTAGTGCGGGCTGGCCCAAGGCTGCGCGCTCGACGCGCGAATCGATCCGCGGGGGCTGCGCATGTCGTCGCCCCAACGTCGGAGCCTGGCCATCGCATCGGCAGACAGGCGCGCCGGGACGTCGAAGCCCTGCTCCCAGTCCTGCAGGCGCTGCTCGCGGATCGCCCGGGACTGCGCGCGCAGGAGACGCACCACCTCGTCCACCGAACCGGGCTCGGCCTCGGCGGCTAGGGCGAACATCTGTCCGAACGCGTCCGCGGGCAGGAGGGCGTACTCGCGCGTCGGGATGCTGTCGACGAGGGCCGCGGTGCGGCCACCGACCTGGGGGCCGGGGTCCTCCGGCCCCTTCTGGCTCGTCATCTGCTCCAGCACTTCCTGGCGATCGGTGAAGTACGGGTAGAAGACGACGGAGTTCTGCTCCGTGCGGGGGAGCGTCATCCACCCCTGGTATCGACCGAGGAAACCGAGCGCGCTCGTGGCCTGCACATCGCGCGTGCCCCACAGGTCGTTGATGTGCCAGTTCGCATCGTGCCCGGGGTGGAAGAGCCCGAAGGGATCGATGTCGGGCGAGCTCGAGTGATCGCCCAGCTCGACCAGCACGGTGGGGGCGCGCCGGATCAACACCCCCTCGGGACGGGAGAGGATCTGCGACGGGCGCGCCCGCTCGAAATGCAGCTCGATCGCGCTGTCTACCGCGCAAGCCTCCGGAGCGGCGCCGCAGAACTCGCTCGCGGGCCAGATGGTGACCTCGCGGCCCGCCAGCCCGCCGTTGACGAGGAGCACGTTGGAGGGGACGCGGTCGGTGTGGCCCGGCCCCACGAACACGCGGAAGCGGCCCGCCAGATCGTACGAGACCGAGCCCGCCTCGCGGCGACAGGGGAGGAACACGATGGCGAACTCGACGTCGTAGGGGTGCCCCTCGAGTCCCCAGTCGTTCACGTAGTAGGCGTAGAACTCGACGCTGACCCAACCCGTCGCATCGTCCCGCACGTCCGCCAGCAACTGGGCCTGGTCCTCGCGCTCACCCAGACGCTTCCAGGCCTGCTCGTCGCTCTTCAGGTAGCGGAACAGCTCGTCGATGTGCTGAGGCCGCAGATCGCGGGCGCGATAGAAGATGGCGGGCCGGTCGGTCCCTTCATCCCGCGCCCGCACGTACCATTCGTTGAGCGTCCCCCAATCCGGCCGTCCGCCGACGAGCGGCAGGATCTCGTCCGGATCGTCGAAGTCCCGCCTTCCGTCCCCGTCGTTGTCGACGCCGTCGAACGCCGAGAAGAGCGGGAGCGTCGGAAAGTACCGCTCGTCGGGAGCGAACCAGTAGATGGGCGCGAAATGATGCGCCAGCCGCGCCTGATACTGCGGCTCGATGGGTGGCAGGCCGTCGCACACCGCGGCGGGCTGCTGGGGCTGCGCGGTCACGGGGCCGGAACCCAGCGTGAGCGATGCGGCCACGGCGGCCAGGACCACCGCGACCGAGGTGCGTGGCCGGCGCGCTTTGTCTCTCATGACCGGTCTACTCCTCCTGGTTGAACCGCCCGGCACGCCATCCCTCCTCCTCTAGCTGCGTAGCGTAGAAGGGCGCCGCATGACGCGAGTGCGGGATCTGGACTCGCGCGAACGCGTGGCGCGGCACCACCGGCCGCGGCCGTATGATTGACGCGAACCCCGACGCCCCGCAGCCTTGGAGGACGCCGTGGCTCTCCCCAACCCCGCGCCGCCGATGACCCGCCGCCGACCGAGCGCCAGCCCGATCTCCGTCTGGATCGTGGAAGACCACGAGGAATTCAGACAGAGTGTCTTCGACATGCTCGCGGAAGCCGATGGGATCCAATGCGAGTTCGCCTACGCCTCGGCGGAGGCGCTGCTCGAAGGGCTCAACCTCCACTTCGCGCCCGACGTCATGCTCATGGACCTGGGTCTCCCGGGAATGTCGGGCATCGAGGCGATCGAAAAGGTCAAGGCCATCTCTCCCGCCACGCAGATCATCGTCCTCAGCATTCACGAGAACAACGACCGGATCTTCGACGCCATCTGCAAGGGGGCGACCGGGTACCTCCTCAAGACCTCGCGCAACGACGAGATCGTCGAGGCGATCCGCCAGGTACGCTCCGGCGGTGCCGCCATGACTCCCCAGATCGCGCGCCGCATGCTCAACATGTTCGCCCAGCTCAACGCGCCCCGCTGGGACTACCAGCTCACGGCGCGCGAGCGGGAGGTGCTGCGCGAGCTGGTGGCCGGACGGACCAAGGAGCAGATGGCGGGGGCGCTGGACCTCAGCTACCACACGGTGGACACGCATCTGCGGAACATCTACGCCAAGCTCCACGTCAACTCGCGCTCGGCGGCCATCGCCAAGGCGCTCACCGAGAAACTGATCAAAGGACCCTCGCTGGACGAGAGCTGACCCTCGCACTTTCACGGGGGCCGCTCTGCGG
>JBFIOX010000283.1:0-3610 GCA_041610455.1 Gemmatimonadota bacterium | reverse complement strand
GGTGATGTGCGTTGATGATCAACCGGTCGGCCCCCGCCGCGACGAGGCGGCGGGCCACCCGCTCGAGCAACGGCACGCCGCCCACTTCGAGCAGGGCTTTGGGGGTGGCATCGGTGAGCGGCCGGAGGCGCCTTCCCTCCCCCGCCGCGAGGATCATGGCTTCCACCCGCGGTTCAGCCGACGCCGCGCGGCGTCGGCCGCGGCCAATCGGGGCGCTCTCGGTGGGTCACCGAAACGAGCACCTTCGGGTGCGCGCTCCGGAGGTGTGCCGCCAGGCGCTCGGCGAAGTACACGGAGCGGTGCTGACCCCCCGTGCAGCCGAAGCTCACGCTCAGGGTGTGGAATCCCCGCTCGGCGTAGTTGGCCACGTGCGCATCGACGATGCTCGCCACCGCACGCCAGAACTCGGCCACCTCCGGGCGGGCTTCCAGGAACTCGGCCACCTCGTCATCGAGCCCGGTGAGGTCCTTGAACCGGCGCTCGCGGCCCGGGTTGGGGAGCCCCCGGCAATCGAACACGTGGCCGCCCCCGTGACCGCTGGTGTCCTGCGGGTAGCCTCCGACGTAGCGAAAGCTCTCGATCGAGATGGTGAGCTCGTCCTTGCGGGCCTGGGAGGGACTGGCGGCGGCCCATTTGTGGACGATGCGATCGAGCACCGCCTCCAGCTCCTTCACCCGCAGCGGCAGCCCCTCGTCGAGCAGCCGCGCCAGGTTGGCCGTCGCGTAGGGCACGCTCTGCAGAAACCGCGGCTTGCGCTCGAAGAACCCGCGGTAGCCGTAGGCGCCCAGGGCCTGGAGAATCCGCACCAGGACGTAGCCCGGCCAGTGCTCGCGGAACTCGGCCTCATCGACCGGCCGATGCGCGGCGAGCGCCTCGAGATAGTGATCCAGCAGCTCGGTCCGGTGATCCGGCGACAGGTTGGCCTTCGCGTCGTAGAGCAGCGAGGCCACGTCGTATTGGAGGGCCCCGCGCCGTCCGCCCTGGTAATCGATGAACCAAGGCTCGGGTCCGCTCCGACCTTCCCGGATCATCACGTTGCGGGATTGGAAGTCCCGGTAGAGGAAATGGCTCGTGTCGGCCTTGAGGAGGAAGCGGGCCAGCTTGCCGAAATCGCGCTCCAGCTTGGCCTCGTTGAACGGGATGTGGGCCAGCTTGAGAAAATGATACTTGAAGTAATTGAGATCCCAGAGGATCGACTGGCGATCGAAGGCGGCGCGCGGGTAGGCGCGCTTGAAATCGACCGCGCGCCCGCCCTCGACCTGGAAGCGAGGGAGCACCCCCAGCACGGCCCGGTACAGAGGGAGCACCGCGGCGGGAAAGGCGTCGGAGCCAGGCTCGCGGGCCGCCACGATGGCGTCGAACAGGGTCGTGTCGCCCAGGTCCTCGAGCAGCCACACGCGGGCGCGCTCGTCCACCCGGTACAGCTCGGGGACTGGGAGCCCCAGCTCGTGAAACGAGCGCGAGAACGAGAAGAAGGCGCGGTTCTCATCCCGGTCGGGCCCGTGCGCGCCCACCGCGGTCGAACCGTCCTTCGCCGTCAGCCGCCAGTAGCGTCGGGCCGAGCCGTCTCCGGCCACCGGCGCGACCTGGTCCGGCGGGCCGCCGTGCCACTCGGCGAACAGCGCCGAGGCGCGGTCGACCAGCATGGCGCCCCCCGTCACGCCGCTCCCCGTCCGCGCCCTCGCCCGGGGCGCCCCCACCCCCGCATCGCCGGCTGGGCTCACCCGGCGGGCGCCACCGCCGCGATGGGCACCGGTGGGGCGTCGAGGCGGCCCACCAACTCCGCGAAGGTGCCGATGCCGTGGCGGTCCAGGTACGCGGCGATGCCGCGCTGCGTGCGCATCGCCGCATCGGGGTCGACGAACGAGGCGGTCCCGATCTGCACGAGGCAGGCGCCGGCGAGAACGTACTGCAGCGCATCGTGGGCGTTCCGAATCCCGCCGATGCCCATGATCGGAAGATCGCAGCTCTGACGGGCGCGCCACGTCGCGTACACTCCCATGGGCAGGATGGCCGGGCCCGAGATACCGCCGCTGCGATTGCCGATCAGCGGCCGGCGGCGCTCGATGTCGACCACCATGCCGGGGAAGGTGTTGATGGCGCTGAGCCCGTCCGCCCCCTCCTCCTCGCAGATTCGCGCGAACACGCCCACGTCGGCCACGTTCGGCGTCAGCTTGACGACGAGGGGCCGGGCGGTCTCGCCTCGGAGCCGACGGACGAGACTGGCGAGGGCCCGCTCCTCGGTCCCGAACATGGTGCCGCCCTTCACGTTCGGACACGAAACGTTGATCTCGTAGCCCAGGAAGCCCTGTTCGCCGTCGAGCCCCGCGACCACGGTCGCGTAGTCCTCTTCCGAGCGGCCCACCACGTTGACGAACGCGCGCGCGCGCTTCAGGTGCGCCCGGAGCCACGGGAGCTTGTCCTCGATGAACCCCCGAAGGCCGGGGTTCTCGAGACCGATGGCGTTGATCATGCCTCCCGGCGTCTCGGCGACCCGGTGCGGCGGGTTGCCGGGCCGCGGCTCCGGGCTCACGGCCTTCGTGACGAGCCCCCCGAGGCCGTCCAGCTCGATGAGGTCTGCGTATTCCTGGCCGTATCCGCACGTGCCGGACGCGAGAAGCACCGGGGCCTGGAACTCTACCCCGAACACGGACTGGCGCAGGTCAGCCATGTCGCGGCACGCGCGGGGTCGGCGCGCGGTCGGGGGTCACGAGGGCCACGCGAGCGCCTCCGCCGGGAACACCGGGCCCTCGAGGCAGGCCTTCAGCCACCGCCCGTCCGCCGCGCGCACGACGCACCCCTGGCAGGTCCCGACGCCGCAGGCCATGTGCTCCTCGACGGACACCTGGAGCGCGACGTCCGAAACGCGGGCCGCGGCCGCCACCGCGTGCAACATGGGCGTGGGACCGCACGCGAGGACCTGCGCGTCGGCCTCGGGCTCCAAACCTGCGGTCACGCGCCCGCGCCGCCCGACGCTGCCGTCCTCGGTGAACAGCTCGGCATCGTGCCCCGTCAACTCGTGCAGCAGTTCCAGATCGAACACCGCGGCCCCATCGCGCTCACCGTACAGGAGGTGCAGCGTGCGGCCGGCCGCGGCCCACTCGGCGGCCAGGAAGATGAAGGGGGCCAAGCCCACGCCCCCTGCCACGCACCAGACGGGGCGCTCGGGGTCGAGCGTGAAGGGCTGCCCCAACGGGCCGAGCAGCAGGGTGGGGTCACCCGGCGCCAGGCGAGCCAAGGCGCGCGTGCCTTCGCCGAACGTCCGCAGCAGGAAACCCAGGCGGCCATCGTGTCCCCGCCAGCCGATGCTGAACGGCCGCGGCAGGAGCCAGGTCCCGGGCGCGTCCAGCCCGACGCCGAGCATGACGAACTGTCCCGGCACCGCGCCGCGGGCGATCTCCGGGCAGTCGAACTCGAGCCACCACGTGTCCCTCGCGACCTTTCGCGTGGCGCGCAGGTCGGCGGCCCGACGCAACGGCGTCGCCGCGGAGCGCGGCGGAGCGGAAACCCGGATCAGTCCTCCCCCCCACCGCCCCCCGACGAGGCGTAGCGGGTGAGGAGGTCTCGGCGATAGGCCACGATCGCGTCGGCGATGGCCCGCGCCATCGCG
>JBFIOX010000282.1:0-3612 GCA_041610455.1 Gemmatimonadota bacterium | reverse complement strand
TAGATGAAGTCGGGCGCGAAGCTGAGCGCCTCTTTCCACACCGTCTCACGCCAGGCGGTGACGGGCACGGCCGAGATCGCCGTCTCCCACATGTCACCCAGGAGAAAGACGTTGCCCACCCAGCCGAGCGGGTTGAGCAGGGCGCCCACGAGGATCCCCACCCCGATCAGCCGCCTCTGTGAGGGGGACGGTCGCTCCATCGCTTCGACTCCCGCGTGTCGGCTTGCCTGCGCTTCGTGTCGTCCGCACCGTGAGACGATCCGGGGCTCCGGCCTCGCAGCGTAACGTCACCGACGAAGGAATCCACATGCGCCACCTCGCCCGACGCACGATCTTCTCCGCCTTGCTGGCCCTCGCGGTGCCGCCGGACGCCCGCGCGCAGGACCCGACCGTCGATGCCGCCGTGGACCGCTTCGCGAGCCAGATCATCGAGCTTCGCCACCAGATCCACCAGTACCCCGAGCTGGGGAACCGCGAGTTCGAGACGGCCGCGCTCGTGGCCGAGCACTTGCGCGCGCTCGGGTTCGACGAGGTGACGACCGAGGTGGCGCACACGGGCGTCGTCGGCATCCTGAAGGGCGGCCTGCCCGGCGACGTGGTGGCGGTCCGGGCCGACATGGACGCGCTGCCCGTCACCGAGGACACCCCGTTCCCCTTCGCCTCCAAGGTGCGCACCGAGTACCTGGGCCAGGAGGTGGGCGTGTCGCACGCGTGCGGGCACGACATCCACGTCGCCGTGCAGCTCGGCGTGGCCTCGGTGCTGGCCTCGATGCGCGACCACATCCCGGGGACGGTGAAGTTCATCTTCCAACCCGCCGAGGAGGGGCCGCCGCCCGGCGAGGAGGGCGGCGCCGACCTCATGGTCAAGGAGGGTGTGCTCGAGAACCCGCGCCCGTCGGCCATCTTCGGGCTGCACGCGCTCGCCTCGATGGATGTGGGCGTGCTCGGCTATTCGCCGGGGCCGGCGCTGGCCGCGGTCGACCATTTCAAGATCCGCATCGCGGGCCAGCAGGCGCACGGAGCGTACCCTCACCTCGGCGTCGATCCCATCGTCATGGCCTCGCAGGCCATCATGGCCTTCCAGACCATCCGGTCGCGCAACCTGTCGCCGCTCGAGCCGAGCGTCGTCACCGTGGGGCTCGTCAAGGCGGGGACGCGGTTCAACATCATCCCGGCCGACGTGTGGATGGAGGGCACCGTACGCACCTACAACCCCGAGGTGCGCGACACGATCGAGCGCCGCATGGCCGAGATCCTGGCGGGGATCACCGCCGCCGGGGGAGGCACCTACGAGCTCGAGTACGAGCGCGGCAGCCCGGCCACCATCAACGACCTCGAGCTGACGGCCGAGATGGCGCCCACCCTGGCCAAGGTCGTGGGGCCCGAGAACGTCCAGGTGCTCGAGCCCGTGATGGGGGGCGAGGACTTCTCCTACTTCGCCAACGAGGTGCCCGGGTTCTTCTTCCGGCTGGGCCAGGTGAAGCCGGGCACGGTCTCGGGGGGGCATCACACGCCGACCTTCCAGGCCGACGACGCCTCGATCCCGGTTGGCATGCGGGCCATGTCGAACCTCCTGCTCGATTACCTGAAGGCGCGCGCGCCGGCGGGGTCGTGAGGCGGCTACGCGATAGAGACGTCGTGAGGGGCCCCTGCCTCGGTGGCTTCGTGAGGGCGCGGCGGCTCGGCGTCGCGCTCGCCGCCCTCGCATGCGTCGCGGCCGGCGTCGGGCCGAGCGGGGCGCGGGCCCAGACGGAGGGCGAGTACCTCTACAACGTCGTCACCGTGCGCGCCGCGCCGGGGGCCTTCGCCGATTTCATGGAGGCGCTGCGCGAGCGCAGCGCGCTGGGCGCGGAGGCCGGGGACGCGCCCCCCTTCTGGCTGCGCCACTCGCAGGGCGACCAGTGGGACTTCATGCTCATCTACCCGATGGGCGACTTCGAGACCTACTACGCGTCCGAGCGCGTGGCGCGGCGGCGGGCCGCCTGGTCGTCCGAGCGGGGGCGGGCGCTGGAAGAGCGGCTGGATGCGCTCACCGCCTTCCGCGAGGGCTGGCTGGCGCGCAGCGCCCCGCTCGAGGAGTTGGCGCGCCGCTTCGAAGGCATGGACTTCTACCACATCGAGATGTTCGCGGGGCTTCCGGGCAAGCGCGCCGCGCTCGTCGAGCAGCGGCGCATGGAGAACCGCTACTATGCCCGGCTCGACCGCCAGCAGAACCTCATCTTCGTGCGCGCGGGCGGCGCGCCCTGGGACGCCATGACGCTGGGGCTGTACGAGAGCCTGCAGGCCTACGCCGCGGCCGGTGTCCGACACGGCGAGGCGGAACAGGACGCGGCCGCCAAGGCCGCCGGGTTCGCGGGCGTGGGCGAGATCGGCCCCTACCTGCGGTCGCTCCTGGCCTACCACCACGACACGCTGGCCGTGCGCGCGCGCTAGGAGGCGGGCCCTAGTCCGCCCCGGCGTAGGCCCGCTCCAGGGCCGCCACGTCGACCTTGTGCATCTGGAGCGCCGCCTCCATGACGCGCTTCGCCTTGACCGGATCCGGGTCGCCCAGCATGTCGCCGAGGTTGGCGGGGACGATCTGCCAGGACACGCCGAAGCGGTCGGTGACCCAGCCGCACGGCCCCTGCGCGCCGCCCCCCGCCGTGAGCTTCTCGGTGTAGTCGTCCACCTCCTCCTGCGTGTCGCAGGCCACCGCCAGCGAGAACGCCTCGGTGAACGTGAAGTGCGGCCCGCCGTTCAGCGCCACGTAGGGCTTCCCATCGAGCTCGAACTCGACCGTCATGACGCTCCCCGGCGGACCCGGACCCGCGTCGCCGTAGCGCGTGGTGCGGACGATCTTCGAGTTCTCGAAGATGGACACGTAGAGGGCCGCGGCCTCCTCGGCCCGGTCTTCGAAGGTGAGGAACGGCGTGATTCTCGACATGGGTCGCTCGCCGGGTGAGGATCCGCTGAACGAAGTGCCGGGGGTGGGATTCGAACCCACACGGGGGTCGCCCCCCTTCGGATTCTAGACTGCAGGCCGTTCAGCCGCAGCCCGAACGCGCGTCGGCTGAGCCCACACTCAAGTTGCCTTCTTGTGTTCCCCTCCCTCACCGGGCACTCCGGCGCCGCTGGACCCCGGCGTTCCGAGATCGAACTGGTTGTTGAAGCGGATCGAAGTACTGCTGACATCCTCGAAGATCCCGATCGACGGACCTCCACCACCGGGCGCACCGCTTCCGCCGATTCCACCCGACCCGCCCTGTCCCCCAGCTCCACCGCACCCAAAAGGCGGAGTAGTCGCGGGCTCCCCAAACACGCACACGGCATCGAAAATCAGGATGGTGCTCGTAATCCCGAACTTGCCACCATTCCCCCCGGTCCCCCCGGCGCCACCACTCCCCCCTTCACCGCCCGCGCCGCCGTCTCTCGTGATGATTTGATTATTCGAGATCACTGCGTTGCTTCCCCCGGTGATCACTACCCCGAACGAGCCGCCGCCTCCTTCTCCACCCGTCCCGCCGCCACCACCCTCACCGCCCTGGCCCCCACCACCGCCGCCAGACCCACAAATCGGGGCGATGAAGAGAGACATGGCACCCGAAGCACCCCCACCGCCGCCACCTCCACCCC
>JBFIOX010000281.1:0-3627 GCA_041610455.1 Gemmatimonadota bacterium | reverse complement strand
GCCTCGGCGCGCGCCGCGTCTGGCGACACGTGCAGGTGGTCCGCCGACCCCGCACGGTGGCCGGCCGCGGCGGGCGAGGGCGCGCGATCCGATGCGCGTGCCAGGGTGGCTGCGGCGATCCCCCAGGCGAGCAGCACGACGAGGACGACCCAGCCGCCCCGGGCTCGATCGACGAGCCTCTCCGCGTGGGCGCCGGACGCCGCTCCCGCCCCTCGATCCTGTGTCTCGCCGTCCGCCGACATGGACCCTCCCTCCGCTCGTTCCCCGGTCTCGCGCGCGCCCTCGCGCGCCGGCCGGCCGCCCGCCCGCGTCCGTCTACCATCCCGCACGCTCACCACCGCCGCACGCCCAGATGGATGCGGGACGACCCCGGCCGGTTGTCCGCCGCTCGCTTGCTCCCCGGCCGCGGGGGCGGCAACGTCAGCGCAGGGATCGTCGCGAGTCGCCAGGAGGTCCGCGTGAGCCGAACGAGTCGATCGTACGAGGGGCTGGTGCGCGGCATCGAGCGCTGTCTCGAGCTGGCCGGGGATCGGGAGCGGCTCGCGCGCCGCGACGACGGGGTATCGGCGTGGGACGTGGGCCAGCAGGTCGAGCATCTGGCGCGGGCCGACAGCGGCATCGTCAAATGGGTTCTGGCGACGATCGACGAGCCGGGGAGAGGCCAACGGACCGGCCGCCCCAGCGGGGCCGGTCGGGCCGTGCTGGCCACGGGCTGGATCCCGCGCGGGCGCGGGCGTGCCCCGGAGGGCACGGTGCCGGGCGGGTTGTCCGAGGCCGACCTGCTGGGCCGACTCGAGGCCGTGCGCGCGACGTGCGAAGAACTGCGGCCCCGTCTGAGGGCGCTACAGCGGAGCAGGCGAACCCGCGAGCACCCCGTGCTGGGTCACTTCACGCCGGCCGAGTGGCTGCGCTTCCTCCACGTGCACCATCGCCATCACGACAAGATCATCCGCAAGATCTTGGCGTGAGCCTCTCGGGCGCTCCCATCACGGCGCCTCGTCCGGCACGGGATCGGGGCTCAACGCTTCGTGCGCCCCGCGAGTCCGCCGGATCGCCGCCACCGCCTCGAACAAGAGCCAGATCTCGAGCACGAAGATCGCCCCCCCGAGCACGAGCAGCATGATCTGATCTCCCCCGGCGAATCGCTGCAGGTTGATCAGCATGGCCCACGTCGTCATGGCGAGCAGGAACGTCATGGGGATCATGGTGACCCACGCGGGCCGCTGCTGCCGGATGAGGTAGAGCGAGATGATCAGCAGGCTGAGGCCGGCCAGCAGCTGATTGGTCGTCCCGAACAGCGGCCAGATGCGCATGCCGCCCGCCCCCCTGTCGAGCCCCAGCGCGAGCAGCGCGCAGCTCACCACGGCGATCGTCGTCGCGGTCCAGCGATTCTGCACGGCTCTGACGCCGTACTCGACCCCGAGCTCGGAGATGATGTAGCGCTGGAGACGGATCGCGGTGTCGAGCGTCGTGGCGGCGAAGCTGATGACCACCACCGAAGCGAAGATCTGGGCCACGTTCTCGGGAATGCCGATCCCGCTCGCGAGCACACCGACCCCGCCGACGAAGGCGGTGGTGGCGCCGGCCGACGCGGCGGCCCAGGTGCCGTAATGAGCGTGCCAGCCGTCGATCCCGACGAGCACCGCGAACCCCGCCGTGCACGCGATGATGGAGGTCACCGCCAGCGTACCCTCGCCGATCGCCCCCCCGTAGCCCACGTAGCGGGCATCGGTCTCCTTGGCGAGCTGCTTCGACGAGGTCCCCGAGCCCACCAGTCCGTGGAACCCGCTGATCGCACCGCAGGCGATCGTGATGAAGAGGAGGGGGAACCAGCTCGGGGCGTCGGCGGGCAGGTTCGTGTTCACCGCGGGGGCGACCACCTCGGGGTTGGTGACGAGGACGCCCGCCCCGATGATGCCGAGCGCCACGAACAGCTGGTGCCCGTTCACGTAGTCCCGCGGTTGCAGGAGGAGCCACACCGGCAGCACGGAGGCCACGAAGGTGTAGGCGAACAGGATGACGATCCATCCCACGCGCTGCCCGTCGGCGGAGGCCGCCTGGGCCGCGACGGCGGCGTCGCCACCGGCTGCGGCCAGCTGCCGCTCGGTGGCCGGGAAGCCGATGAGGTCGGGGAGCTGGAAGGGCAGGTACTGGCCGAACCAGATCATGAGGTAGAGCGCGGCCAACGCCCCCAGCGAGGGCAGCAGGATCCCGGCCCCGGTGCGATAGATGAGGAAGCCGACGATCAGGGCCACCGCCAGCGATCCCCAGACCGGGAAGACCGCGCCGGGATTCGCCATGAAGAGGTTCGCGATGATGACCGCGAACACCGCGTTCACCATCAGCAGCAGGAAGAAGATGATGAGGAGGAACAGGACGCGGGCCCGGTTTCCGATGATGGACTCGGTGAGCGTCCCGATCGACTTGCCCTTGTGGCGCGTCGAGATCCACAGCGTGCCGAAGTCGTGTACCGCGCCGGCGAACACGGTGCCGATCGTGACCCAGAGAAAGGCGGGCAGCCAGCCCCAGATGACCGCGATGGCGGGCCCGACGATGGGGGCGGCCCCCGCCACGGAGGTGAAGTGGTGCCCGAACAGGACGTGCTTGTTCGTCGGCACGTAATCCACGCCGTCCTCGAACTCGTGGGCGGGCGTGACGAAATCGGGATCGAGACGGTAGATGCGGCGCGCGATGAACCGCGAGTAGATGAGGAAACCGGTGAGAAACGCCGACAGGCCGACCACCAGAAGCACGATCGCGCTCATCGCGGAACCTCCGCTGGTTTCAACGGCTCGATGCGCCGCAGCGCGTCCACGCCCACCGGATCGGAATCCTGCAGCCGGACGTGGAGAAGGGGCCAATCTCCAAGCTTCTCCGAGATCCTCGCAAGATAGCCGGCCTCCCGCCGGCGCCGCGTTTCGAGGAACGACTCGCGGTCGCTATCCCCGCCGGTCGGCGGCAGCACCTGGTTCACGATCACCGCGCCGATGGGGATCCCGTGCTTCGAGAGGGCCGCCACCGCTTTCTCGGTCTCCCAGATGGGCAACCGCTCGGGGATCACCACGAACGCGAACGCCGTCCGGGCGGGATCGGTGAGAACCTGACGAACGCGGTGGAAGCGAGCCCGACGATGCTCCAGCGCGGAGAGCAGCGGATCATCGCGCTCGCGGTCTTCGCGGTCGCTGCCGGCGACGTTGCGCCACATGCGGGCCATCGCCCCGACCTTGCGGCGTCGTTTGATGAGCCCGCTCATCCACGTCGTCATCAGCTCGGGAAGCGAGAGCAGTCGCAGCGTCTGCCCCGTGGGCGCGGTGTCGAAGACGATACGCGCGTAGTCGTGCGCCTCTTCGTCCACGATGCGGCAGAACCGGTCGAACAGCGCGGCTTCGACCGCGCCCGGCGACACCCGGGCGATATCGATCTGGCGCTCCACCTCGCCCAACAGCCGCGGGGGAGTCGCCGCGGCGACGCGGCTCTTCACCTCGGCGATGTACCGATCGGCCTCCCGCTCGGGGTCGATCTCCATGGCCCAGCAGTCGGCCACGACGGGGCCTGGACTATCGCCCAGCCGGGTTTGGAGGATGTCGCTCGTGGAATGTGCCGGGTCGGTCGAAACGAGCAGCGTGC
>JBFIOX010000280.1:0-3668 GCA_041610455.1 Gemmatimonadota bacterium | reverse complement strand
GTGGCCCGCTACCAGGGGGGCGCGAACGCCGGGCACACCGTCCGCGTCGAGGACGACGAGTTCATCCTCCACCTCATCCCCTCGGGCATCCTCTATCCGAAGGTCCGGTGTCTGCTGGGAAACGGCGTGGTGGTGGACCCGTGGACGCTGATCGAGGAGATGGAGCGGCTCGAGGACCGCGGCATCGAGCTCGACGGGCGGCTCGGCATCAGCCGGCGGGCGCACCTCGTGCTGCCCTACCACCGCGCGCTCGACGCGGCGCAGGAGGAGAGCCGGGGCGACGCGAAGATCGGGACCACGGGGCGGGGAATCGGGCCCGCCTATCGCGACAAGATCGCCCGTAACGGGCTCCGGGTGGGCGATCTGCGCGACCTGCGGGGCGTGGCCGAGATCGTGGGAGGCGGGTGCGCGCGGGCCAACGCCACCCTGGAGAGCCTGGGCACGGACCAGCGCGTCGACCCCGACGAGGTGATGGGGGCCATCGAGACCGTGCGCGACACGATCCTCGGGCTCGCCTCCGATACGGGCCACGAGGTGCGGAGCGGGCTCGCCGCGGGGGGGCGCGTGCTGCTCGAGGGGGCCCAGGGGTCGCTGCTCGACGTCGACCACGGCACCTACCCGTTCGTCACTTCGTCCACCACCACGGCGGGCGGCGCAGCGGCCGGGGTCGGCGTGGGGCCCACGGTGATCGACGGAGTGCTCGGCGTGGTCAAGGCCTATACGACGCGGGTGGGCAACGGACCGCTCCCCACGGAGCTCCCGGAGGCCGAGGCCGAGCGCCTGCGTCAGCTGGGGAGCGAGTTCGGGGCGACCACGGGTCGTCCGCGCCGGCCCGGCTGGTTCGACGCCAAGGTGGTGCGGTACGCCGCCGGCGTGAACGGGCTCACCGCGCTGGCCGTGACCAAGCTGGACGTGCTCGACACGTTCGACACGGTCCGCCTGGCCACCGCCTACGAGCTCGACGGCGCGCTGGTGAAGGGGTTCCCCGACTCCGTGGACGAGCTGGGCCGCGTGCGCCCCGTGTACGCCGACTGCGACGGTTGGGAGACGCCCACGGGCGAGAGCCGGGCCTGGGAGGACCTGCCCGACGCGGCGCGCGCCTACCTGCGTCGCCTGGAGGCCGAGAGCGGCGCGCCCATCCGCTACGTGTCGGTCGGCGCGGGGCGCCGCGAGACGATCCGGCTTCCCGACGGCGGGGCCGCGGCCGCCTGAGCCGAGCCCCCGCATCCCGGGCGGACTCCGGGCGCGGGTCGACCGCGGCGGGCCGGCGGCCGGGACGCGCTCCCCGCGTTGCCCGGGGCCCACGGAATCCCTAAAATTCTAGGCTACGTCGAAATCGGGCGCGGACGGCTCTTCCAGGGACGCGACGGGGTTCCGTCGCGTCTTTTGATGTCGGGGGCGGTTCGCGAGGCGGCGGGGAGCGCGCGGGCCGCATTCGCGCGTCCCTCGAAGAGAGCGGCTGGATGTTCGAACGTCTGAGCGACCGACTCGACGGCGTGCTGGGCAAGCTGCGCCAGCGCGGCGTCATCACCGAGAAGATGCTGGGCGAGGGGCTGCGCGAGGTCAGGCGCGCCCTCCTGGAGGCGGACGTCAACTTCCAGGTGGCGCGCGACTTCCTCCGGCGGGTCGAGTCGCGCGCGCTGGGCGAGGACGTGCTCGCCTCGGTGCGGCCCGGCGACCAGATCGTCAAGATCGTGCACGACGAGCTGGTCGAGTTGCTGGGGCGCGACAGCCCGGAGATGGCCGAGGCGGCCGTGCCGCCCACGGTGATCATGCTGGTGGGACTGCAGGGGTCGGGGAAGACCACGACCGCGGCCAAGCTGGGGCGCCGGCTCAAGAAGGAAGGCGCCCGCCCGGCGCTGGTGGCCTGCGACCCGTACCGGCCGGCGGCGGCCGATCAGCTCGAGACGCTGGCCGAGGCGATCGAGGTGCCGCTGCTGGCCCGGCCGAGCGGCGAGGACATGCCCGCCCTGGCCCGCGCGGCGGTCGAGAGCGGGCGCCGAGGCGGCGTCACGCACGTCCTGCTCGACATGGCCGGCCGGCTCCAGGCCGACCGTGAGCTGATGGAGGAGTTGGAGCGCGTCAAGGCGGAGGTGTCGCCCCACGAGGTGTTCCTCGTGGCCGACGGCATGACGGGGCAGGAGGCGGTGCGGATCGCGCAGGGGTTCCACGAGGCCGTGGGGCTCACCGGCGTGATCCTGACGAAGATGGACGGGGACGCCCGCGGTGGCGCGGCGCTCTCGATCTACGGCGTGCTGGGCGTGCCGATCCGCTTCGTGGGCACGGGCGAGCGGCCCGAGGACCTGACGGTCTTCGAGGCGCGCCGCATGGCGGGACGGATCCTCCAGATGGGGGACATCGTGGGCCTGGTGGAGCGGGCCCAGCAGACGATCGACCTGGAGGAGACGAAGCGGCTCGAGGAGAAGGTCCTCGGCAAGGGCGAGTTCGACCTGGACGATTTCCTCCGATCGATCCAGCAGATCCAGAAGATGGGGCCCCTCAAGGGGCTGTTGAAGATGATTCCGGGCGTCAAGGCGAGCATGCTCGATACGGCCGAGGTCGACCCCCAGCGGGTGCGGCACATCGAGGCGATCATCCTCTCGATGACGCCCGAGGAGCGGAAGAAGCCGCAGATCCTCAACGGGTCGCGCCGCGCCCGCGTGGCGCGGGGCTCGGGCCGGCCGGTGCACGAGGTGAACCGGCTGCTCAAGCAGTTCGCTGAGATGCGCAAGATGATGAAGCAGGTGGGGAAGCTGGCGCCGCAGCTCATGAAGGGTGGCGGCCCCGCCGACCTGAGCCGGCTGATCGGTTGAATAGGAGCGACACGGAGACGGAATGGCGACGAGCATCAGACTGAAGCGGGTAGGGGCCAAGAAGGAGGCGTCCTACCGGATCGTGGTCACGGACTCGCGCGAGGGGCCCACGGGCGCCTCGATCGAGCGACTCGGCACGTACAACCCGCGCACGCGGCCCTCGCAGATCCGCATCGACGCGGCCCGCGCCCTCCACTGGTTGAAGGAAGGCGCCGAGCCCAGCGACACGGTGCGCGCCCTGCTCAAGAAGACGGGCGTGTGGAAGCAGTTCAACGACGGCGTGGCGGTCGAGGCGCTGGACGAGCCCCTCGTGTACGTGGGACCGCCGGCCGACCAGCTCGGCACGTCGGCGCGTCCCATGCCGGTGGACCGGCCGTCGGCCACGGAGGCCGAGGCCGAGGCGGCGCCCAAGAAGAAGCCCGCCGCCAAGGCCAAGAAGGAGGCGCCGGCCGAGGAGGCCGAGGCGCCGCCGGCCGAAGCCGTCGAGGCGGAGGCGCCGGAAGAGCCCGAAGCGGTCGAGGAAGCCGCCGAGGAGGCCGGCGCGGCGGACGAGACCCCCGAGGAGGTCGTGGCCGAAGCCGACGAGGATGGGGCCGAGGCCGATGAGGAGGCCCCGGAGGCGGACGCCGAAGAGAAGTCCTGAGGTGACCGCCCCCGTGATCGTGGCCCGCGTGGCGCGGGCGCACGGCATCCGGGGGGGGCTCCTGCTCGACCTCGAGACCGAACACGCGGAGGCGCTGTTCCAACCGGGACGGCGCCTCCGCATCGTCGGGGGCGCGGCGCCGGGCGAGGCCCTCACGGTGCGCGCCCTGCTCAAGAAGACGGGCGTGTGGAAGCAGTTCAACGACGGCGTGG
>JBFIOX010000279.1:0-3675 GCA_041610455.1 Gemmatimonadota bacterium | reverse complement strand
GGCGAGCGGGAGGCGCTTCGCCCGTTGCGGTTTTTCAAGCCGGGCACGCTGGAGCGGGCGGTGGCCAACCGCGCCGCGGCGCGGGCGCAGGGCCAGAGCGTGCCGCTGTTCCCCATCAACTTCCTCGGGAAGACGTTCATCTACGATCCCGGGATCAACGGATACGTGGAGATCGCGGCGAGCGGGGCCCCGGCCAACGGGATCCGCTTCGAGATCTACACGCTCGACCTGTCGACGCGGCTGCCGGCGCTTCCCCTGCGGCCGGTCGGGTTCGTGGACCTCATCGACCAGAGCAACGCGACCTCGACGCGCCTGAGGGTGCGGGCCGTCGACACGACGGGGCCCGGCAGCGTCCTGCTGGCCGACTATTTCGTGGACGGAGCGTTCTCGAGCCTCTCGGGCGGCGTGGCGGTGAGCCTGATCAGCAGCGGTTTCGTCCGGGACGTGAACGGGCGGTTCGATTTCTCGCTCGACGATCTCTTGACGTCCGATGACGCGGTCGGCGTGACCGAGATCTCGTCCGTGCACCGCGTCATCTCGGCCGAAGGCACCGACGTCCGCCTGGAGGTCGAGGGCGACGTGGCCAACGACGGGTCGCACTCGGACCTCGTCTTCCGGATGGACATCGATGGGAGCGCGGGGGTGACGCTGGTCGACCTCGGGGTCGTGGACGGCTTCCAGGACGGGGAGATCCGGCACGGCGGCAGATTGCAGGCGATCGTCGGGGGAACGGTCTCGCAGCCGAGGTTCGATCCCGCGCAGGGCGGAAGCTTCACGCTGGCCGAGCTGCGGGCGCTGGACGAGATCCTGTTCGGGATCGACGACGTGTTGCTGCTGGCCTTCGAGGCGTTCGCGCCGCTCGCCGAGCTGTTCGGGGTCGGCTGACCCAGACTTCGCGGCCGATCGCGTCGTCGGGCACCGTTCGATCTGCCCGACAGGGGGGCGATCAGGCCGCGGCGATCTCCCGCAGGGCGCGCTTCACGAGCACCGGGATCATGGCCCGGCGCCACTCCTTGTCGACCGTGACGTTGTCGAGCGGATGGCACTGCCGGAACGCCTGCTCGGCGACGGCATCGATCACCGACGGCCCCAGGACGTTCCCGACGGCGGCCTCTTCCACCTTGCCCAGCTTGCGCGGATAGGAGCCCATGGCCGACACCACCATGCGCAGGCGCGACACGCGGCCCGCGTCGTCGAAGCCGACGGCCACGGCGAGGTTGGCCAGGGGGAAATCGATGGAGGCGCGCGAGCGCAGTTTCTGATACGCCGTCCGGGTGCCCGGCGCGGGCGGCGGCACGCGGACCGCCACCAGCACTTCGTCCGGGGCCATGGCGCGGTTCCAGATGCCGTCCGAGGTGAAGAGCTCGTTGATCGGCAGCTCGCGTCGCCTCTCTGACCCGGCGATCTCGAGCACCGCGTCCAGCACCATGAGGACGGGAGGCGTGTCGGCGGAGTGGGCGGCGACGCAGCGCGTTCCCCCCTTCACGACATGGCAGGCGTCCCCCTCCTTCTTCAGGCAGTAGCCGAGGGCCTTCCGCCAGAAGCGCGTCTGGTTGTAGTACGTGCAGCGCGTGTCGAGGCAGATGTTGCCGCCGAGGGTGCCCACCCGCCGCAGCTGGGGTCCCGACACGAGCGCCGCCGACTGGGCGAGGCTGGGGAGCGTGGCGCGCAGGTCGGCGTTCGCCGCTACCGCGTCGAGCGACTCCGCCGCGCCGATCCGGATGCCCTCGGGCCCCGTCTCGATCCCCCGCAGCTCGTCGATACCCTTGAGCGCCACGAGGTGCCCCGGCGTGAAGAGCCCGTGCTTCATGTTGGGCACGAGATCGGTGCCGCCCGCGATGGGGAGCGCGTCGCCCGCGTGGTCCCGGAGGAGGTCGAGGGCCTCGGAGAGCGCGCCCGGCCGGTGGTACCGGAAGGGATGAAGCCTCAGCATGCGCGGGAAGGTATCCTGTCGGCACGCGCGCGCCCACCTGGCGGAGGAAGAGAAGCGTTGAGCGAGCTGGCCCCCGATTCGTTGCGCGACTTCGCGGCCGACCTGGCCCGTCGCTCGGGCGAGGTGCTCGAGCGGTTCTTCAGGGACGAGGAGCTGACCGTCGACGCCAAGGGCGATCGCTCGCCGGTGACGGCGGCCGATCGCGAGGCGGAGACGCTCCTGCGGGATCTGATCGGGGCACGTTTCCCGGAGCACGGGATCGTCGGCGAGGAGTTCGGCGCCGAGCGGGGCGATGCCGACTACGTGTGGTACCTCGACCCCATCGACGGGACGATCTCGTACATCGCTGGCGTGCCGCTGTTCGGAACCCTGATCGGCCTGGTCCGATGCGGCGAGCCCATCCTGGGGGTTATCCACCAGCCGATCACCGGCGAGCTGGCCATCGGCACCCCGTCGGGGACGACGCTCGACGGGCGGCCCGTGCGGGTGCGCGAGCCGGCCGGGCTCGCGGACGCGCGGCTGCTCACGAGCGACGCCACCCTCATCGAACGGCACAAGGACATGGACCGCTTCGACGAGCTGCGGCGCCGGGTGGGTCTCTACCGCGGATGGGGCGACTGCTACGGATACCTGTTGGTGGCCTCGGGGCGCGCCGATATCATGGTCGACCCCGTCATGCACCCGTGGGACCTGATTCCGCTCGTGCCGGTCATCCGCGGGGCGGGAGGCGTGATCACGACGTGGGAGGGCGACGACCCCGTGAGCGGATCCTCGGCCCTGGCTACCACGCCGGGGCTACACGCGAAGGTGCTCGCGATCCTGAACGCGGACTCATGAGACGCCGCTGGACTCGGCCGGGACGGGTCACACCGGACTTCGTGTGGTCTCGAGCGGCGACGGACCTCCTCCCACCGCGGGCGGCGCGCGCCCGGGTGCTGTTCGCGCTCCTCGCCGCGCTGCTCGCCGGGTGCGATGGGCAGGCGCGGACGCTGGTCGTCTCGGGGGTCGAGCTGTGGGATGGGACGGGCGAACCGCCCGTGCCGGACGCCGCGCTCGTCGTCGTGGACGGTCGCGTCGCGTGCGCTGGCGCGCGGGCCGCCTGTCCCCCGCCCGCGCGGGCCGAGGTGCTCGAGGCGCCGGGCTTCTGGGTGATCCCGGGGCTCCTGGACCTGGACGCGGGGGGCGACCCCTCGGAGCGCGAGGAGCCGCGCGTGCTCCGTTTCCTGCTCGGGGTGACGACGACCGGGGGGTCGGACGTGGGGTCGGGCGCCGCGGATCGCGACGCGGATCGCGACGCGGAGGCGCGGCGACCGGTGCCGCGTCGGGTCGGCGGGAGCGCCCCGGGCCGGCGCCGCTTCACCCTGGACACGGTGGCGCGGCGGGTGCTCCCCGCCGCTGGCCTCACGGACACGGCGGATCTTTCGCCCCGCGACCGGAGTGTCCGGCGCCGCACGGCATGGCTCGATGCGGACACGACGGCGCTCGACCGCCTCGCGGTCGAGCTCGCCGCGAGCGGCGCGGTGCTCGAATCCAGACTGGTGGCCGAAGAGGTATGGGCCGCACCCTATCGCCTCCCGCTGGGGCTGCATCCGCTGCTGGAGCTCCCCCTCGTGACCCTCGGCATCCAGGATCGCGCCCTGCCCGACCGAACCGACGCGGAGGCGTCGCTTCTGGCGGCCGCGGTCGAGCGTCAGCGGCGCTTCGTGCGGCGCTTCGCCGCGGCCGGGGGCACGGTGGTGGCG
>JBFIOX010000278.1:0-3700 GCA_041610455.1 Gemmatimonadota bacterium | reverse complement strand
CTCCTCGTCGAGCTCCCGGCCGGCCAGCTCGCTCACGGCCGCCTGCAACCGATCGCGTTCGCGCGCGAGTCGGGCCGGCGCCCGCCGCTCGGCCTCGCGCACCGCGGCCCGGATGGCGGCGATGCGGCCCCGCAGATCCAGCTCGAGCCGCTCCCCCTCGCCCCCACGCATCTCGATCAAACCGCTCAGCGCCGCGCGTGCCGTGGCCTCCACCGCCTCGAACGGCGGTACCGCGGCGGACGCGTCGGAGCCTTCGCGAAACAGGCCGGGGATCTGGAGCAGGGTCGCGAGGTCGGTCTCACCCGCGACGCCGAACTCCGACCGGAGCCGCTGGCAGGCGTCCAGCACCTCGCGCACCCGATCGTCGTCGAGCACCCGAGCGCTCGCGCCACCGGTCGGCTCGAAGCGGAGCAGGAGATCCACGCGCCCCCGCCGGACGCCGTCAGCCACGATGGCGCGCAACTCCGGCTCCCACGCTTCCGCCGCCGGAGGTCCCTTGATGACGATCTTGAGGCCGCGCGAGTTCACCGAGCGGACCTCCACGGTCACCGTCACGTCATCGAGCGGCCGGGTCGCCGCGCCGTACCCCGTCATGCTGCGGATCATCGATCGCTCGTCACGCGCCGCTCAATTGAAGAACTCCCAGCGGATTCCGAACAGGTTGACGCGCGCCGGGAAGTTGGCGCCCGGGATGTCGGACACGATCAGGCCCGATGGGTTCGTGAACCGCCAGAAGAATCTGAAATCGCCGATCTTGAACATGAAATGGCCGCCGGGCCATGTGTCCGCGGCGACCTGGACGAGGTCCGGCGAACCGGCCATGGGGACGAGACGCGGTCCCCGGCGCTCGAGGAACGCCCCGAGCCAGATCTCCAGGTTGCCGCCGAAGAACGTATCGTGCAGGCTCAGCTGCCCCCGCGCGAGGCTCTCCGGTACGTAGACCGCGATCCCCTCGCGCGGGCGGTTCTGCCTCCAATACGCCTCCAGGCGGATCGGCTCGACCCCGTCGAGAATCCCGCCGAGCGGGACGATGGGACCCTCGAGGCGCGCCTCCCACGAGGTGGTTTGGATGGAGGCCGCGTCCACGACCGCCGCGCTGTCGAAGGAGACGCCCAGCTTGAGGGGGCGGTCGAGTCGCCCGCGAGCGAGCCGACCGGACAGCGAGTAGGGGCCGAGTCCGAGGTCGACGGCGCCGCCGATCGCGTCGAAGCCCACGCTGTCGGCTAATCCCGCGCGCGGGATCCCGAATCCGCGGTCGCCGAAGGCGGCGAACCCCCGCACCGTGAGGGGAACGAGCAACGTGTCGGCGTAGGCGAGCCCGGCCCGCGCCGAGCGGGTCGAAAACTCGTTCCAGCTGCCTAGCTCCGCACCGCCCTCGACCCAGAACGGCCCCACCGGGTACCAGGCCGCGACGTCGGCGGCCACGGACGCGTAGGCATCGCGGCCCATGAGCCGCACCCCTGCGCTCAACTGCCCCCGCCCGGGGTTCACCGTGATGCGGGCGCCCACGCCGTCGGCGCCCCGCCGCGGCGCGCTGTCCTCGGCGATCCCGGGGAGCACGAGGCGATGGCTGGCGCTGAACGCGTACGCCTCGAGCTGCGCGCGCGCGCCCAGGTCTCCGCGCGCCCGGATCAGCACCTCGCGCCGACGGACGTCCGCCGTGTCGGCGGCCGCTCGGTCCGCCGACTCGGTACGAAACTCGAGCTGCAGACCGAAGCGATTCGAGCCGGGGATCCACGACAGCCGGCCGAAGGCCCCGAAGCGGTCGTTCTCGACCCCCCCGGTGGTGACGTCGAGCAGCTCGAAGGCCCCCTCCACGTTGAAGGCCTGCCCGAGGCCGTTGGCGAACACGCCGTCCAGGATCTGGAGGGCCGGGTCCCCCGTCCCCCCCGAGATGCGGGAGTACGCCTGCGCCGCGTCGTGCCGACGGAGATCCACGTCGACCACCAGACCGGCGGCGCCCCGATACACGGCGACACGTTCCACGTAATTGAGCGAGATGCGCCGGAGGTCGGTCGCGGCGCCATCGAGCGAGACGATCTCTCGACCGTCCACGAACAGGGAGACGAACCCCGGCCCGAATGGGCCATCGAAGGCGTGGTGGGGACCGGCGAAGAAGCCCGCCCGGATGGCCGTCATGCCCGGTACCCGCACGATGAGCAGCTCCAGGAGCGACAGGGCCGGCGACGCATGGACGCACGCCTGATCGCAGGTGAACACCTCGTGCGTGGGTCCGCGGAGAGCGCCCAGCCGCGCGGGATAGCGCTGGGCGGGGCCGGGTGTCGTATCGGCGAACACGCGGCGGACCGAATCGGGCAAGACCTCGAGGGCCGTATCTCGGCGGACCGGATCCTGACCCGCGAGGGAGACCGGCGCCAGCCACCCCGCGAGAAGCAAGAGCGGGGCCGCGGTCCGGATCCTCCGGCTCACACGCGAAGGCGCAGCCACTCGTGCACGAGCCGGACGCCGACGCCCGTCGCGCCCTTGGGCTGCCAGTGGCGCGCCTCCTCCGCCCAGGCGGTCCCGGCGATATCCAGGTGGGCCCATTCCACGCCGTCATCGACGAAGTCCCGCAGGAACCAGCCCGCGGTGATCGCGGAGGCTGGACGGCCACCGGTGTTCTTGATGTCGGCGATCTCCGAATCGAGCTGGCTCCGGTACTCGTGCCAGAGGGGCAGGCGCCACACGCGCTCGCCGCTGCTCTCGCCGGCCGCCACGAGCTGCTCGGCCAGGACGTCGCTCGTCGTCATCATCCCGATGGCGTGGTGGCCCAGCGCGATGACGCAGGCTCCCGTGAGGGTCGCCATGTCCACGATGGCCCGGGGCGACAGCCGCTGCGCGTAGGTGAGCGCATCGGACAAGATGAGCCGCCCCTCGGCGTCGGTATTGATCACCTCGATCGACTTCCCGGACAATCCTCGGATCACATCCCCCGGCTTGACCGCCGTCCCGGAGGGCAGGTTCTCGGTGGCCGGCACCAGCCCGACGACGCGCTGCGGGATGTCGAGGCGCGCGGCCGCGACGAGGACGCCGAGCACGGCCGCGGCCCCGGCCATGTCGTACTTCATGGCCTCCATGCCTTTGGCCGGCTTGAGCGAGATCCCCCCCGCATCGAACGTCACGCCTTTCCCCACGACCACGTAGGGATCGCCACCCGCGCCCTCGTGCTCGAGCCGCACGAAACACGGCTCCTCCTCGGACCCCCTGGCCACGGCGAGCAGCCCGCCGAACCCGTCCTTGCGCAGCTCCGCCTCTCCCCACACGCGCGCCGCAAAGCCGTGTTCGGTCGCCATCCGCTCGGCCGCGCCGGCCAGGTAACGCGGCGTGACCACGTTGCCGGGCAGGCTTACCAGCTCGCGCGCCGCGTTCTGGGCCTCGGCCAAGATGACGCCGCGCCGCACGGCCTCGCCCGCCGCATTCACGTCGGCGGCGGACTCGAAGCACAACATCCGGGTGGCCACTGGAGGCTGGCGGCGGTCCTCGGCCCGCAGCTGGTCGTGTCGCCAGTCGCCGAGCGCGGCGCCTTCCGCGGCCGACTGCCACACGGCCGCCGCCTCGTCCGGCCGATAGGGTGGGAGGGCGACCCCCACCGACCCGGCGCCGCGTTCTCGGGCGGCGCGCACACCCAGGCCGGCCGCCCGCCTCACGGATTCGCTCCCGGCACGGGCGGCCCGGGAGAGCCGCGCGACGAAGAGATCCG
>JBFIOX010000277.1:0-3725 GCA_041610455.1 Gemmatimonadota bacterium | reverse complement strand
GGCTTCTTCGGGCCGGCCCAGCCGGTGCGGCTCGAGGGGACGCGCGCGCGCGCCTCCGGGAAGCGCCACCTCCCCTTCGCCCGCATCAGCCACCCGAGCGCCCCACGGGAGGCGGGCGAGCCGGCCCGCCGTCACCAACCCGACCCCCTCGGAGAAGAGCGCCGCGGACCGCTCCCAGCGGGAGCAGGCGTCCGGGGACATCTCGGTCAGTGGCCCCGCCGGCACCCACCCCTCGTAGCCGTCGGGACCCCGCGTCCGCACCCACTCGCCCTCGCGCTCGAGCACCGTGAGCGCCTCTCCGAGCACCCAATCCGTGACGCGCTGCGCCCGGTGCGAGGGGCTCTCCCGAACCGGGGCCACTGCCACGGAGACGACGGCCCGCGTCGCGGGGCCCAGGGGTCCTTTCACGCGCCGATCACGGGCCGCGGCCGTACTTGATCCCGGGCCGCGCCCCCCCGAATGTGTACCGAGCCGGAGGGGTCGAACGGCCCCGGCGAGCGGGAGCGCGAACGAACGGAGCGTGCATGCGGGTTTCCATCGAGTACTGCGTCGTCTGAAACTACGAGCCGAAGGCCGCCGGTCTGGCGGCCGTCCTCGAAGACCAGTTCGATGATGTGGACATCGAGTTGATCGAGTCCAGCGGCGGGGCCTTCGAGGTCTCGGTCGACGGACGCCTCATCTATTCCAAGCTCCGCACGGGCCGACACCCCTCGCACGAGGAGATCATCGCGAAGCTCTCCGACGCGTGACGGTACTTGCCAGAAGAGCGTCGGCGGCAGACGACGGCCCTCGACGTCCCCCCTCAGCCGAAGCTCGACGGTCCGTGGTAGGCGAGTAACCCCAGGCTCACGATGGCCGGGCCCAGGACGGCCGCCCACCCGCCCGTTACGAGGGCCATGGCCAGTCCGCACAGGGCCGCTCCCTCGGCCACCGCCCAGATCGTGATGGCGCTGCTCCGCACCTTGCCCGCATCCGCCCCGCGCGGCAGACGGCCGCGGACGAAACCGGCCAGGAACACCGCAAGCGCCGCCGGCGCGAGCCACAGCCACGTCACCCAGCCCGGCGTGGTTCCGGCGTCCGAGGGCTTGAGGGCCACGGCCACCCCCGTGAACAGGAGCACCCCCCCGACGATCGCCGCGTGGATGATGCGCAGCGTGGGGTCCGGTCTCCCGCTCACGACGCGCGTCCGTACCGGTCCTCGAGCCGCACGACGTCGTCCAGCTCGGGAGTGCTCACCTCGAGGATGACGCTGTCCTCCAGCGCCTCCATGCGGTGCACGGTGTCGGGCGGAATGGTGATGGCGTCGCCGGGACGCCATTCGAACTCCTCGCTCGCCAGGGTGAAGCGCATGAGACCCGATTGCAGGTACAGCGTCTCGTGCTTCACCTCGTGCTTCTGGAGCGACAGGATGTGTCCGGCGTCGACTTCCAGGATCTTCCCGGCGTAACGGTCGGTGTGAGCGTACCACACCTCCCGTCCCCAGGGCTTGGGAACGATCTTCGGTGCCGCGCGGCGTGGCGTCTCGCTCATGCTCCTCTCCGGTCCCTCCAGGGGGCGAATGTACGCCCCGGGCGACCCGCGCGACGAGTCGCTGCAATGGCGGGGCCAGCGGTCACGGCCCTCGCGTCGCGATCGGGTCCATGCCGGGGGACCCTGGACGACACCCGGGCCGGCGGGCGGCGGACGACCCCGAGGCTCGACGGAGGATCAGCGGCATCCCCCGCCGCGGGCCCAGCTCAAGGCCGGGGGGGAGTCGCGGCGCAGCGCCTCGAGATAGGAGAAGGGCTCGGGCTCGGCGGCGCGACGCCCATCGAGGTGGCCGACCCCGTGCTCGTGGGTTCGATGGCCATCCACGCCCAGGGCGCGACGTCCGGTCTCGATCCCCGGGCCCAGGCGTAACGCCTCGACCGAGTCGGCGAGCACGTTGTAGGTCGCGCCATCTTTTTGCAGCGTGCCGTCGATACACAGGAACGGCTCCAGGCGGATCGCCGCGCGGCACTTCTCGTACACGTCCGGCTTCACGATCGCGTTGATGGGGCCCGCTTCGTCCTCCATGAGGATGAACACGTATCCCTTGGCCGTGTGCGGTCGCTGCCGGGCCACGACGATCCCGGCCACGCGTACGCGGCACTTGTCCGGCAAGTCCGCGAAGCGACTGGAAGACACCGTGCCCCGCGGCAGACAGTCGCGCACGAGCGCGAAGGGATGGTGACGGGAGGCGAAGGAGAGGATGCGGTACTCCGCCACCAGCTTCTCCATCTCTCCCGTACCCGCGAAGCGGAGGTCCGCATAGGGCTCCTCCAGCGCCAGCTCGATCTGGCCGTGGTCGGCGCGATCCGTGCTCGCCCGGCCGCGGATGGGCGACGATTCGCGGGCGAGCCCGACCCCCGTCGCGGCCAGCTCTCGCCGCCTGCGCTCGGTCTCGGTCTCCGTTTCGGGACCGAGCCACAGACCCGTCTGCCACAGCAGATCGCGCCGCTCGATCCCCAGCGAGTCCATGCCCCCGACCCAGATCAGATTCTCGATCGCGATCCGCTTGAGCGAGGCCGGCGTGCGCCGCAAGAAGTCGGGCAGCGAGCGGTAGGACCCACCGCGCCTCCGCTCGGCCACGACGCGCTCGGCCACTTCGGTCCCCCAGTCGCGCACGAACCCGAGCCCGACGCGGATGTCGTCCTCCTCGGCGATGCAGGCGACGTCGCTCGCGTTGAGATCGGGGAGCCGCACGCCGATGCCGTGCCGGCGCGCGTCGCGGCCGATCGCGTCGAGAGAGTAGAACCCCATGGGCTGGTTGTTGAACAATCCCACGTAGTACTCGGTCGGATAGCGGTCGCGAAGCCATGCCGACTGGTAGGCCAAGAGCCCGAACGCCGCCGCGTGAGACTTGGGAAAGCCGAACTCGGAGAAAGCGACCACCTGCTCGAACACCTTCTGCGCGGTGACGCCGTCGACGCCCTTGGAAGCGGCTCCCTTCCGGAACGCCTCCCAGTACTCGAGGATCGCCTCCCTGGAGCGCTTGCGGCTCATGGCGCGGCGCAGGCCCTCCGCCTGGCCGTCGGTGAACCCCGCCAGCGTCTTGCACACCTGGAGCACCTGGTCCTGGAAGATGATGACGCCGAGCGTCTCGCCCAGGGCCTCTTCGAGCAGGGGGTGATCGTAGGGGACCACGTAGTCGGGATCTTCTCTCATGCGCTCCCGCCGGCGCACGTAGGGGTTCACGGCGCCGCCCACGATGGGACCCGGGCGTACGATCGCCACCTGGACGGCCAGGTCGGCCAGGTTCCGGGGCCGCACCCGGCGCAGCATCTGGATCTGGGCGCGGCTCTCGACCTGGAACAGCCCCACCGTGTCCCCCGAGCAGATGCGGTCGTAGATGGCTTCGTCTTCGTAGTCGATGCGCGACAGGTCGGGGGCCTCGCCGTGCCGCGCCGCGATGAGCTCGACCGCCTCCTCGACCAGGGACATCATGCCCAGCGCCAGGAAGTCGATCTTGATGAACCCCGCGTCGTCGCAGGAGTCCTTGTCCCACTGGCAGAGGACACGACCCTCCCAGGCCGCGGGCTCGAGCGGCACGATCTCGACCAGCGGCCGGCTCGAGACAGAGCTGGCGCTCGTGGACCGCCACGGCTTGGCCGGCTTCTTCCTCGTGTACCGCGACATCCTCGAGCTGGCGCGCGAGGTGGCGCGCGAGGTCCGTGGACCCTCGGCGGCGCGCCAGCTACTGCCGC
>JBFIOX010000276.1:0-3732 GCA_041610455.1 Gemmatimonadota bacterium | reverse complement strand
TGCTCGTCGTACACGGATTATCAGGCGCGGCGTCTGAACACGCGCTTTCGTCCGGCTCCGGGCGAGGGGCCGCTCTTCGTCCACACCCTCAACGGGTCGGCGCTCGCCCTGGCCCGGCTCCTGGTGGTGCTGTTGGAGAACGGATACCGCGAGGGGGAGGGGGTCGACCTCCCCGAGATCCTGCACCCGTACCTGGGGTTCGAGCGCCTCGAGCGGCTCTCGTGAACCGGCGGGTCGCAGCGTTGCTGGTCGCGATCCTGTTCGCCGGCGTGCTGCTGTCCTTCATCATCTTCACCCAACAACAGGCGCGCGAGCTGCGCCGCGATGCCGACGTGTTCGGGCGCCTCAACGCCATCAACATCGCGGCCGCCTCGGGGCAGGCGACGCTCGAGGAGCAGGCGGATCTGTGGAGCCAGGCGGGTGCGGAGGTGCTCGGCGAAGGGATCGGGCGACTGCAGATCCCAGTGGTGATCACCGACACGCTCGGCAACCCGACCAGCTGGAGCTTCCTGCCCGAACGGTTTCCGACACAGCCCAACGGCGCGCCGGATCCCGCCGCGCTGCGCGCCTACATTGCGGAGCTCGACTCCCAGCGTAACCATCTCGAGTTCCCCGAGCTCAATCTCCAAATCCACTTCGGTGAGCCTCAGTTCCTCCGTCGGCTGCGCTGGATCCCGTGGCTCCAGGCGGCCTCACTGATCGCCATCGTGGGGGGCGGGGCCTGGCTGGTCTTCACCTCCTTCCGCAGCGAGCGGGAGCGCATCTGGTCGGCCATGGCGCGAGAGTCCGCGCACCAGATGGGCACCCCGCTGAGCTCGCTGGTCGGGTGGCTCGAGGCGCTGGAGGCCCGGCACCGTCCTTCGCCCGGCGCCACGGGCGAGCCGGACCTCATCGACGAGATGGCGGCCGATGTCCGCCGCCTCCAGAAGGTATCGCGGAGGTTCGAGCTCATCGGACGCAAGACGAAGCTCGAGCCGGTGTCGCTCAGGGCCACGCTCGAGCAGCTGCGGCGATACTTCGCCGCCCGCCTCCCTTCGCTGGGCACGGCCGGCAAGATCGAGATCGAGGTCGAGATCGAGCCCGAGGCTCCCGACGTCCTCGGCAACGCCACGCTGCTCGAGTGGGCCTTCGAGAACCTGATCAAGAACGCCGTGGACGCGCTGTCGCCCGACGGGGGCCGGGTCACGATCTCGCACCTCGGGCCCAACGGTCGTCGGTCCGTCTACCGCGTGCGCGATACGGGACCCGGGGTCCCGCCGGCCCTCCGGGACAAGATCTTCGAGATCGGCGTGACCACCAAGGAGCGCGGCTGGGGCGTGGGTCTGTCGCTCGCGCGTCGGATCGTCGAGGACATGCACGATGGCGTCATCCAGCTCGAAGAGACGGCCGAGGGGGCCAGCTTCCGCCTCGAGCTGCCGCACGTGAAGCGGGGCCGCCGCACCGAATGACGACGCTCGCGCTGAACCCGGAGCAGCGAGAGGCGGTGGAGCACCCGGCCGGCCCCCTCCTCGTGCTTGCCGGGGCGGGATCGGGCAAGACCCGGGTGCTCACGGCCCGCGTGGCGCGCCTCATCGAACAGGGCGTCGCCCCGGATCGCATCCTGGCCGTCACCTTCACCAACAAGGCGGCGGGTGAGATGCGCGAGCGCATCGAGGGGCTCATCGGGCGCTCGACGCGCGGCCTGTGGATCGGCACGTTCCACTCCGTGGCGGCCAGGCTGCTGCGTCGCGAGTCCGTTCACACCACGCGCGACCGTTCCTTCACGATCTACGACGAGGACGATTCGGTCCGGGCGCTGAAGGACGTCATGGAGCGCGCCGGATACGATCCCAAGCGCTGGTCGCCGCGGGCGGTGCGGCACCGCATCTCGTCCTGCAAGAACGCGCTGGTGGGGCCGGCGGAGTACGCCGTGGCGGCCTACGATCTCCTCTCGGGCGTGGTGAGCGACGTGTATCCGGCCTACCAGGAGCTCCTGGCGCGGCGCAACGCGTACGATTTCGACGACCTGTTGTTCGAGACGGTCGGGCTCCTCGAGGGGGACGGGGGTGTCGGGGAGCGATACGCCGCGCGCTTCGAGCACGTCCTGGTCGACGAGTACCAGGATACGAACCGGGCTCAGTACCGCATGGTCAAGGCGCTGGCCGCGCGGCACGGCAACCTCTGCGTGGTGGGCGACGACGACCAGTCCATCTACGGTTGGCGCGGCGCCGACCTCCGCAACATCCTCGATTTCGAGCGCGACTTTCCCGGCGCGCACGTCGTGCGTCTGGAGCAGAACTACCGCTCCACGGCGGCCATCCTGGAAGTGGCCAACGCGGTCATCGCCTGCAACGTCGATCGCAAGCCCAAGCGCCTGCGCACCGAGCGCGAGCGCGGCGATCCCATCGGGGTGGTACGGTGTGGCGACGAGCGCCACGAGGCGGCGTGGGCGGCACGCGAGATCGAGCGGGCGCGGCACGGGCACGCGCTCGACGACTTCGCCGTGCTCTACCGCACCAACGCGCAGTCAAGGGCGTTCGAGGAGGCGTTTCGCCGGGCCGGGCTCGCCTACCGGATCGTGGGAGGCGTCCCCTTCTACGAGCGCCGCGAGATCAAGGACGTCCTGGCCTACCTGCAGCTGTTGGTGAACCCGGCCGACGACGTCGCCGCGCGCCGGGTGGTCAACACGCCGCGGCGGGGCATCGGTGCCAAGACCGAGCAGGTGCTGTCCGACGTCGCGCTGCGCGAGCGGACCACGTTCCTCGAGGCGTGCCGCCGCGCCGAGGAGCACCCGCAGCTCGGTCCGCGCGCGGTCAGCTCCGTGCTGGACTTCGTCGCGATCATCGGGCGCCTCGGCGACGCGGTCGGGCAGAGGCCCCTGCCGGAGCTGGTCGAGCTCGTGTGGACCGCGACGGGCTACCTCGACGAGCTGGAGGCGCAGCGCACCATCGAGGCGCAGGGCCGCATCGAGAACATCAAGGAGCTGGCCAGCGTCGCCGCGGACTTCGTGTCCCTGCAGCCCGACGCCACGCTCGCGGAGTTCCTGGAGCGCATCGCGCTGATCTCCGAGGCCGATGCGCTCGACGACGACGGCGACGGGCCGCAGTCGCGGCTGGTGCTGATGACCATGCACAACGCCAAGGGCCTTGAGTACCCGGTGGTGTTCGTCATCGGCATGGAGGACTCGGTGTTCCCCCACCACCGGGCGCTGTCCGATCCCGACGAGCTCGAGGAGGAGCGCAGGCTGTGCTACGTCGCGTTCACGCGCGCACGCGAACGGCTGTACGTGACGAGCGCGTGGAGCCGTACGCTGTTCGGCGCGACCAACGCGAACCCACCGTCGCGGATCCTGCGCGAGATCCCACCGGAGCTGCTCGAGGTCCGGCGGGACCAGGGCGGGCCGAGCCGTCGCGTGGCCGCCCGCGAGGACGCCGACGACGGCGATGAGTTCGCGGTCGGCATGCGGGTCCTGCACCCGCGGTTCGGGCAGGGCCGCATCCTCGAGCTGTCGGGCACGCCGGGCAGCCAGGAGGCCGTGATCACCTTCGACGAGTCGGGCACCAAGCGGATGCTGCTGACCTACGCGCCGCTGATCCGCGTGTGACCCGTCCGCGTCAGAGGTCGACCGTCGGGTCCAGCCGGGCGATCACATCCGTCAGCACCGAGCGCGACAGCAGCAGTGACAGGTGGCCGATGTCGCGGACGCGGACGTTGGTGGCGGAGAGCGCCGGGTGCGTCAGCTTGGCGCTGACG
>JBFIOX010000275.1:0-3741 GCA_041610455.1 Gemmatimonadota bacterium | reverse complement strand
GGCCGCTGGACTGCGGCCGGCCGCCACTACGAGCCGGCACCGTCACCGGCCCGCGCGCGGGCCTCGCTCAGTTGGGCCGCACGTTGAACATGCCGACCGAGATGGCGGTGAAGTCGAACTGGCTCTGGCTCCCCGTCCACTCCCGCACGGTGGCCCGGTAGCCGCCCGTCTTGGTCAGCGCGATGCCGGAGAAGATCGCGGTCCCCGCCCCGGTGAACTCGTCGGAGCGCGTCCGGGCCCGGCAGATCGTACCCGGGGGCAGCGGCAGTCCGTGCCAGGCGGGCACGGCCGACGGATCGGTATTCGAGCACACCACGTCGCCGCTCAGCGGGTTCAGGCTGATGAGCGCGTTGCCGGAGGGGATGGTGCCGTTGTTGTTGGACACTACGAACTCGAGCGCGACTTTCTCGATCCCGGTCGGGTTCGCCGCGCTGCTCGAGGCCGTCCGGGCCCGCACGGTGAGCGGCTGTCCGTCGCTCCCCCGGAGGGCCTGGTTCACCACCGCGTCTTGGACCGAGGCGTTGAGCGCGTCGAGCACCGCGAGGATCGGCGTCTGGAACGCGTAGAAGTCGGAGAAGCCGCCCGCGCCCCCGCCGGGACTGGTGGCGTGTACCGCCGCGTACAGCGGCCGCACCCCGAATGTCGAGGCGGCCAGGGCGCCCAGCCGGTCCAGGAACGAGCCCGAGAGCGCCGCGTGGCCTCCCGTCACGCACCACGCGCCGGCGGGCGTCCGCTCGGTCGCCTCCGATTCGCGCTGGATCACCGACATCTGCGACGCCGCGGGGTCGGCCACGGTGCAGAACGTGACCGCCACCTGGTGCTCGCCCGGGAAATCATCGAAGAACGGGATCGCGTTGAACGAGAAACCGCTGCTCGACGACAGCAGGGCCTCGCCCGTGGGGCTCGTCGGGCTCGGGATGAAGTTCCCCCAAACGAGGCTCATGTTTCCGCCCTGCACGTCTCCCCAGGTCGAGGTGCCTTCGGGAGCCACGCCCCAGGTCGCCGCGGACGAGCCGGTGGTGACCGGCTGACAGGGCGTGGCCGGACCGGAGCAGATGGGATCCGCGCTGGACAGCGCCACCGTCGTCGACGACCCGATCACCGCGAACAGGCCGCCCCCGCTCAAGGTGGCGGTGAAGTCGGGCGCCACCGGCCAGCCTTCCCAGGCCAGGCAGGCCTCCGTCCCCGTGACGGGACCGGGGGGCGGCCCGGCCGCGCCGCAGGGATCGAACAGATCCGGCTCACCCGCGTTGGGGGCGCTGGGGGACGCCATGGTGAGCGTTCCCTGGAGGATCTGGTTCCCCGTGGCGGGGGCGCCCAGGGCGCCGTCGGGCAGCGCGCCCGCGAGCCCCGTTTCGAACAGCTTCACGAGATCGAACCAGGCGGAGGTGTAGGCGCCCGAGGCGCTCGCGTCGCAGTGCGCCTTGAGGACGTCGGCCAGGTTCAGCGCCGCGGTGCGCGTGGAGTTGGGGCCGTTGCCCGGGAAGTAATCGCGCATCGCCTTCTTGACGGCGTTGAAGTCGCACGTCTTGGCCGCCGCCGCGGCGGCGAGGCTCGGCCCCGCCGGCGATGTGTCGGCCACATCGCGACAGCCGGCGACGGCGCCCAGCATGAACGTTGTGATGAGTGAGGCTCGGACGATCTCGGATCGCATGGTACCTCCCCTAAGCTCCGCAAATTTTCTCGGGGCTCCGAATCCCGCGGAGCGGGAAAGCGGGGCCGTGCATCATCTCAGAGAGACCCGGACTTCGTCGTCGGCTGCCCCACCGTGGGCACGGGCAGCCCGGGCGCGTCAGCCGCCCACGATCGATCGGTATCTCGGGTCGTCCCGCAGGTCTTCGAACCACCAGGTGTCGGGCTCGTCCTCGCTGTCGTCCCCCTCATCCGGATTGGCCGCGATCCACGTGGCCAACAGCTCGAACGCCTCGTCGCGGTCCCCGATCCAGGCGCGTACGATCGCTTCGAGCTGCGCCAGCTCGCGAATGGGGTCGACATCGGGCCCCAACCGGGCCCGCGTGACCACCGCGCGCGCGCTGTCGGCCAGGTTGGCGCGGGCCAGCGCCATCCCC
Organism: Gemmatimonadota bacterium; assembly: GCA_041610455.1. Taxonomy (GTDB): domain Bacteria; phylum Gemmatimonadota; class Gemmatimonadetes; order Palauibacterales; family Palauibacteraceae; genus Palauibacter. The sequence goes on along the minus strand of JBFIOX010000275.1, from coordinate 1,672 downwards.
ACCACCATGTGGCACCTCCCGCGCTGGAACTCGCGCGTCTCTGCCGGCGCCAGCTCCACCCACTCCTCGCACAGCTGCCACGCTCGCGCGATGTCGGGCTTGGCGTCCTTGAGGGCGTACAGCCAAACCTGGCACTCGCGAAAGCGGAAATCGTCCGGGAACCGCTTGCGTCCCACGGCGCACCACTTCTGGGCTTCCACCCCGTCCTGCAGCTCGAGCGACGCGAAAAAGATGCGCCACACCGTCTGGCTCGCGTTGCGCAGATACGGGTCGGCCGCGTAGGCGCGGCGCGCCGTGAGGTTGGCTTCCGCCGCCTGGCCCTTCCGGAACAGGAGGTGCGTGAGCGAGTTGAGCGCCGACGCCTGCCGCGGGTTCTTGGCGATCGCGGCGCGGAAATCGGCCTCCGCGCGCCGGAACAGCTCCTCGGTCTCGCCCGCCTCGGAGGTGAGGTTGATGAGGTGCCGCCAGTACTGCGCCGTGGCGCGTAGCTCGAGGGCCGGGGCCGAGTCGCGCCGGCCCGCACGACCCAGCGCGCGGTTCGCGTGCATCACCGCAGCATCGAGGAACGCGGCGTTGGCCTCGGAGCGGTCGAAGCCCAGCAGGCGCGAGCGCTGGTAGGCCACCCAGCCCCGCTGCGTGGCGGGCTCGGCCCAGGTGGGCTCCAACTCTCCGGCGATCGCCAACAGCGAGTCGGCCCGCTCCAGATGGGCCTCCGCCGCGGCCAGGTCGTCGAGGCTCGCCAACTGGGCGCTCTGCACGACGAGCTCTTCGGCCTCCTGGACGCGGAGCCACGCGTCGACGTTCCGCGTCCCGGCCTGCCGTTCGATGAGCGAGATCTCCTGGCCGATCTGCTCGCGCAGGATGAGCGAGACCTCTTGGGCCAGGTCGTCCTGGAGGGCGAGGATCTCGGCGCGCGGACGCTCCACCCGCGCCCGCTCGAACTGGGCTCCGGTCTTGCCGTGGATCATCTCGATGTCGACGCGGACGAGCGTGTCCGTCTGCGTGACGCGGCCCTCGACCAGCACCCCCACCTCGAGCGCCCGGCCGATCGAGTCGGGCTTGACGGCGCTCTCGCGGAAGGGGCGCACTCCGTTCCGGGACACCACGTACAGGGCCTCGACGGCGGACAGCTCGTCGATCAGGGCCTCCGTGAGCCCGACCGCCAGGTGCTCGGCCTCCTCGCCGGTCCCGCGACCCTCGAAGTAGAGCACCGCCACGCGGCGCGGGTCCTCGATGGGGGCGAGCCGCTCGAGCGGCGCGATCGGCTCGGCCTGAGAGAGCTGCGCGCGGAGCACGATGCCGCTCGCCACGATCGCCACGATCCCCACCATCACGAGAAGACCCACCTCGATCCGCGGCGCCTTCTGGTCGCCTTTCGCCCCGTGGAACCACGAGACGATGATTGCGCCGGGGATGCCCGCGATGAAGAGCGTGAGAACGAGCGGGTAAAGAATATCCGGCAGGACGCCGCGGTCGGCGAACTGGTCGACGACCTCCAGCACGATCCAGCCGCCGGCCGCGTACGCCCCCACTATCGGGACGACGCGACGTCGCCGCAGCAGCTCGAGTATCTTCACCGTTCCTCTATGGCCCCCCGGACGACGGCTTCAGTGGTCCCCCCCCGGACACACCCGTATCTACCCGGGATACTCGGTGGTACCCTCTAGTCTCC
>JBFIOX010000274.1:0-3745 GCA_041610455.1 Gemmatimonadota bacterium | reverse complement strand
GGGCCTTCCCGACCGCCCCGGCAGGCGAGCCGGAGAGCTGAGCGCCTCGCACGCCCCCGGGCGGGCTGGACTTTTTCCGTCGTGCGCTCCACGCTAGGAGGAACGCAGGCGCTCGCCTACGCGTTTTGTGAACGTCCGGACGAGCGCGGCGGTGCGGGGCGGGGTCGGGAGTCCGGACGGACTTCGGCCAAGGAGACCCCATGAGAGCGACGCAGCAGTCCGCGGTGGTGCACGGCGTCGTCGGTGGGCTCCTCGCGGGCGCGGTCGTGGCCATCTGGTTCCTGGTCGTCGACCTGCTCGCCGGAGACCCCCTGCGCACTCCCGCACAGCTCGGCGCCGCCCTGTTCGAGCCGGGCGCATCGAGGGCGACGCTGGTGATCCTCTACACGCTGCTCCACTTCGCGACCTTCGCCGTGGTGGGAGGCGGCACCGGCGCGTTCCTGGCCGCCTCGGGGGGCACGCCTGGCGTGCTGCTCGGTCTCTTCTTCGGCATCTGCGTCCTCAACGGCGTGCACTACGTGGGTCTGCTGACCACCGAGCAGCGGCTGTTGACGGTGCTGCCGTGGCCGCACGTGTTCGGCGCCAACCTGCTGGCCGGGGTCGCGTACATGGCCTATCTGCACCGGGCCGGACGGGAGGAGCGACCGCTCGGGCTGGGGGCGCTACGCTACCATCCGCTGATCGCGGAGGGCCTCACGGTGGGATTGGTGGGGGCGATCGCCGTCGCCCTGTGGTTCTTCGTCATCGACATCGCCACGGGGCAGCCCCTCCACACGCCCGCCGCCCTCGGGTCGGCCGTTTTCCTGGGAGCGAACGGGGCGCAGGCCGTGTCGACCAGCCCCGCCATCGTCGCCGCCTACACCGTTCTCCATCTGGTCGCGTTCGGACTCGTGGGGATCGGCTTCGCGGCGGTGGTGCGCGAGGTGGAGCAGTTCCCTTCCCTCGCCTACGTCGTCGTCCTCGGGGCGATCCTCCTCGAGGCGATCACGTTCGCCGTGCTGGTCACGTTCGGGGGTTGGGTGCTCGGAGCCCTGTCGCTGTGGGCCATCGGTCTCGGAAACCTGATCGCGGTGGCGGCGATGGGCGCGTGGATGTGGCGCAAGCATCCGCGCCTGCGGGAGCGCGTGCTCGAGGAGGGCTTGGCCTCGACCCCCTGATTCGGCGGGTGTCCCAGGCCGCGGGTCGTGGGCGCCCGCGGGTGTTCGCGGCAGCGGGTCGAGGGCGCCGTGCGGGTGTCGGAGGCCGCGGGCTGTCGGCGCGCTCAGCCGGGCTCGTAGGGGGCGATGTTCTCCCACTCGTGGGCGTCGGAGCGCGCCACCACCGCGACGACGGGATCGGTGTCGCTCACGTTGAACACCTCGTGCGGCACGCCCGGCTCGATGTAGATGAAGTCGCCCGCCTCGTTCTCGAGCGAGCGCTCCAGACGCGGTCCGAACGCGTGGCGCACCCGACCCTCGAGGATGTAGAGCATGACCTCGAACCCCACGTGGACGTGGGCACGGGCGACACCGCCGGGCGGGATGGTGGCGAGGTTCATGGAGAGCGCCGTCGAGCCCACGTTCTCGGCCCACATGCCGGTCTTGTACTCGATCCCGTTCCAGCGCCGCACCCCGCCCCCGCCGCGGATCGTGAGGATGCCGTCGTGATCCTCGACGGGACCGGGGCTCTCGTTGTGCCGTTCGGACATGTCCGCCTCGTCAGCCTGTCGGGGAGCGCGAGAACACGTACGTGCTGCACCCGCCCTCCGGGAGCGCCTGGATGCGCTCGAGCTCGAAGCCTCGCTCGCGGTGGAATCGCAGGATCTCGTCCTCGCTGGCGACCTCGTAGGGGAGCCCGCCCAACCAGTCGATGACGTCGTAGTAGGGGCTCATGCCCCGCTCGCGCATGCGGAACCAGGCCAGCGGATTCTTGCCGCGCAGCGCCATCCCGAGGAGGGGGCGCGCGATGTAGCGGTACACCATCCACCGCTTGCCCAGGGCAGAGGCCGCGTTGTAGCGCCTCTTGAGCGCCAGGTCGCGCTCGTAGTTGGGTCCCTTCGTGTAGATGGAGATCCACAGTCGTCCGCCGGGGGCGACCAGGGTGGCCGCGTTGTCCAGGGCCTCCCACATGGCCCCCGTGTGGTGCAGCACGCCCCACGAATAGACGATGTCGAAACGGCCCAGCGAAGCGACGAACTCGCGGTCGAGGACGGAACCGTGGATGACTTCCCAGTGGTCGGGCCGCCCCGTCTTCTCCCATAGCGACCGCGTCGCCGCCACGCTGTTCTCGTCGTAATCGAACGAGACGAGCCGCGCGGGCGAGAACGAGAGGAACGAGAGCGAGTGGATGCCGGATCCCGAGCCCACGTCGATCACGCTCCGGCCGGCGACGCTCTCGCCCCCCAGCCACGTTTCGATGTCCCGCGTGGCCGCGGCGAGGTGCTCCTGCGAGCTGGCCGCGAGGAACTGCTGCCAGTTCTCCCCGAAGGAGAAGGTGATCTCGTCTTGTGCGATCGGGCTCGTATCGCTCAACGCCGCTCCAACGGGGAGGGTCGAGATTGGGCGCGCGGCCCGCTCGGCCGGCGTCTCGGCGCGGGCTCCGTGCAAATTCCGCTCCCGGCCCGACTCACCCCGGTGAGCGCCCCCCGTCCCGCCGCTTCCAGCCGCCGCCCGCCTGCGGCGGGACGGGGCTTCCGCACGGTGCCGATGCCGCTACGGCCGATCCGCGGACGGGTGCTGATGCACGGCGACGACTTTCCAAGCTTCGAACACCTCCTGTGGCTGATGAGGCTCGGACCATGCGCGCGACGGGAGCGGATGCGCAACCAGCACGCGACGGACGCCCGCGCCCTCCCGGTGGTGCCACGCCGCCGACGTCGTAGGCCCCGGCGATCGTGAAGCTCCGCCGCCGACGGTCCTCCGCGTCTTGCCGCGTCCTCTGTTCGGTTCGTACGCTAGGCGCCTACGGTTCGCACTTCTCTCGCCAGCCGCGTGATTCCCCAACGAGGAGGAGGCGCCATGCGCAACAGATTCCACCTTTCACCCGCAGCCGCGATCCTGGCCGTCCTGTTCGTCGGCGCCGCCGGTGCCGCGGAGGCACAGCAGACGTTCGCCAGGGCTTACGCCGTCACTCCCAGGGCGGGGATGACCGCGCAGTTCGAGACGGCGCTGAAGGCCCACGTGGAATGGCGCGCCGAGAACGGCGACCCGTGGACCTGGAGCGTTTGGAGCGTGGAGACGGGCGAGGACCTGGGCGATTACGTGGTCCGGTCCACCGGCCACTCCTGGGCGGACTTCGACGCGTATGACGCCGGGTTCGGTCCCCGCGGCCTCGTCCACTGGAGGGCGACGGTCGCGCCCCTCGTCGAGTCGGTCTCCAGCAACATCTCGATGGTGAACGAATCCCTCAGCCGACCGCCGCCCGAGGGGACGGAGGTGGCCTTCGTGACGATCACCGACTTCCACCTGCGGCCCGGTTTTCAGGACGAGTTCATCGCGGCCATCACCTCGGCCACCGAGATCCTGAACGAGCACGACTTCGGTGGCTACGGGATCTGGTCGACATCGGTGACAGGAGGGGGTCCGGGCCCGAGGATCAGCCTCGTGTCGCTGTACTCGAGCTGGGCCGACATGGCAGAACCCGACCCCAGCTTCGAAGCGATCATGACGGAGGCGCTCGGTGAGGACGGGTTCGAGGAGTGGGGAGACCAGCTCGGACAGACCTTCCGGGGCGTCGAAGCCTACACCATGCGCCGTCGGCCCGACCT
>JBFIOX010000273.1:0-3763 GCA_041610455.1 Gemmatimonadota bacterium | reverse complement strand
CGGGGGCACGCTGAATCCGGTGTCTGGACCGAGCCAGCGATACCCCGCCGCGTAGAGCCCCAGCGTGAGCGCGAAGAAGAGAGCGAGAAAGCCGAGATCCACCTTGATGCGTCTGGCGGTGGCCTCGGCCTCGACTTTCCTCTCACCGGCTTCCTCGAGCTGCCGGACGAGGAAGTCCTCCGGATCGAGATGCTCGAACAACCTTCTCAGGCTGCGGGCTGCTTTTCGCCCACGCCCGCCGCCGCCGGGCGGTCGCATCGAAGATCTCGCGGTCCTCCGCGCGCGCGCCCTCGACCACAGCCGCGAGGACCACAGCGCCAGGGCGTGAGGAAGGACGACGGCCAGCGTGAAGCCGAGGGCCGTGACGAAGATGTACGTGCCGTAGCCGTGATCGAGCTCGGCCCCCGACCGGATGACGACCACGGCGATGATCCCGAGCCCCCAGACGCCGTGCAGCAGGAGCCGCCAGAACCGTCGCTGGGGCGACTGCGCCCTACCCCGCACGCCGAGCGTGACCTCGTGCAGCCAACGAATGAGGCGGCCCAACGGCCCCGGTTCGGGCGCATTGGGATTCACGAAGTCCAGGTTGGCGAGCGAGCCCGTGGCTTGCACCAAGGCGTTGCTCGTGAACAACGCGATGAGGGCCGTCCAGGTGGCGAGCATGCTGATGAGGAACGCCCCCGCGGGCGTGGCGATCGCCAGGTTGCCCAACATTTCGGGGAGCACCCATAGCATCGCGCACGGCAGGACCACGAGCACCACTCGCGTGAGGATGGGGAAGCGGAGGAAATACAGATACTGGAAGATGAAGAAGTGGCGTTGGAGGCCGTAGAGCACCCATACCGTGGCGACGAACAGCACCGCCAGGACTACCCATTCGTTCAAAGCGCCCCACTGCGCGAACATCCCGACACCTTCGTCAGCCAGGTCGGATCAAGGCATCCCCTTAAAGATAGGTTGGGCCGGCGTCGCGGGGATCCCGCGACGGCGCGAGGCGGGATGGCGCGAGGGCGGGCGTCGGTTCACGACCCGCAGGTCACCGCGTGCTCCTCGGAAGCCGGGAGCGCGGGCATCCCGAGCCGGGCGGGGAGCCGCAAGCGGTAGGTGCCCGGGGGCGCGCCGCCGCCCGGCGACCAGGCCACGTGCCACAGGTAGCCTCGCGCGCCGAGCGAGCGCACGGCGCGCACGACCACGTCCGGCGCGTCGTCGCGGGCCACGGGGTCCCAACGCCCGTCCGTCCGCCGACTCTCGATCTCGAGCACCTGCGCGGCGGACGGCCGGAATCGTCCGGGGTGGAGGTCGATCCAGCGCGCCTCGAACATCCCGGCCTCGCACGTCGACGCGACCACCGCCCGGCGCAGCGCCGCCGGCGCCGGCCCCTGGTCGCCCGGCGGGACGTAGGAGCGGCGCGGCCCGGGCTCGACGAGCACCGAATCGACCTCTGCCACGTCGCGGCCGTCGCGCAGCGCCGCCGCCAGATCGGCCAGATGATCGGCGAAGACGCGGGCGGTCGCGGGCCCGTACAGGGTCGAGCCTCCTTCGTAATGCTGGAGCGCGTACTCCTCGGCCGTGGTCACGTACTGGAGGTAGCCGTTGGCGAGCCCGACCAGGCCCACGGTCCGCACGCCGTCGGGGCCCTCCGCGGCGACCGCCCGACGCATGGCGAGCCCGGCCGCCGTGGTCACCTCGCCGGGGGTGGCCGCGAGGAGCGCATCGCCGATCCGGTACACGGCGAGCTGCGCGTGCGTGGGGAGGCCGAGGCGGCCCACCGCGATCCCCTGGATGAAGCCGAGCCCGATCTTCTTGCGCCCGTGGCAACCGCGGTCCGTGCGGTGCGCGGCGGCGCCTCCCTCCCGCATGCCGACCTCGAGACCGAGGGGGCGCCACTCGAACAGGCGGGTGCGCGCGTCCTCGGCCCCGCCGAACGTCGAGACGCCGCTGCGCGGGGGGCACAGACCGGGGGTGGCCACGAGGTCGACCGTGCGGAACGCCCGCCCGAGCCGCACCTGGGCCGTCAGCCGCCCCGACGCGCCGATCTCGTCGAACAGCCGCGCGGCCGCGGTCCCGATCACCGCCCCGAGGGAGTCCGCGTCCCGACGCGCCGCCGCCAGGCAAGCCTCCAGCGCCTCGGGGGCGATCGTCCAGCGCTCGCGGGGCTCCGGGGCGCGCGGGCCGGCGGGCGGCGCGCCCGGCCGAAAGCGACGAAAGTCGCCGCAGCGGCTCTCGGGCGAATAGGCCGGCGACACGTCGCCCTCGCTCGCGTTGGCCAGGAGGTGGAAGGCCGCCGAACGGAACGCGCGCCCGAGGCTCGGGTCGGACGTCTCGATGTGGTGCTCCACATGCCGCTCGACCACGCCGTGCACGTCGCCGTCGAACACCGTGTTGGCCGGCGGGAGCACCGTGCCGTGGATGGCAAACAGGCTGAACGCCCCCTTTGGGCGGCAGTCTCGCCAGCCCTCGCCGCAACGATCGATGCGCAGCATGCGGAGCGTGTCGTCCACCGCGCTCGCCGGGGTGGCGCCGCCCGTGCCCGGATTGGCCAGGTACGGCGCCAGGCTCCGGTTCCGCGTCACGCCGCGAATCTCGGTCTCGCCCCAGGCCGCCACGGCGGGGGCCAAGTCGGCCGCGGCCAGCACCACGGCCCGGCTCAGGGCCGCGACCAGCGAATCGGTGAGGGTCTCGTCGAAGCCCGGCAAGGCGCTGGCCTGCTCGTTGTACTGGCCCGCCTCGTAGTGGTTGCCGGGACCCGCGTGCGTGTGGGTCACCGCGATGAGCAGCCGATCGGCTCCGATGCCCAGATGCGGCGGGAGGGCGGCGGCGGCGCGCCGGTGGAGGAGGAGCGAGAGGTGGGGCAGGTCGGCGACAACCACCGCGAGCCGTTCGCCCGCGCCGTCGTCGAAGAAGGCCGCCCGCGCGTACAGCCGCTGCCGATACCCATCGGCCTGCGCGCCCTCGAACCCGTTCCCGGCCAGCGGGACCCCCGGCGGGGGAGTGAAATCGACCCGGCCGAAGCCCACGCGGAGGCCGCCGTCCAGCGCCTGGGCCCGCGGGGCGGGCGCCTGGGCCCGCGGGGTGGGCACCGGTGCGGTGGGCCCCGAGACGGGCGCCGGGAGCGAGAAGGGGCCGCGCCCGCCGGCGCAGGCGGCGAAGGCCGAGACCGCCGCGGTGGCGACACCGATACCGACGCCCGTCGCGCGTGCGACGCGGGCCCTCATCGCGCGCAGATCTCTCGCTGCGGTCGGCAGCGCGGGCCGGTGGCCGAGAGCAGGAAGCGGAACCACACCGTGGTCCCATCCTCGGCCGCCCCCCCTTTGAGGCGCCCCACCGGGTCGCGATTGAGCTGGAGGTGCATCTCGTACACGGGCGCCAGCTCGAGCGGACCCAGGGGGATGAAGGGGACGACGGGGAGGGCGAGCGAGAAGTCCCAATGGGTGAGGCCGCGCTCACCGAAATGGCCCACCGGATCGTCGGGCCCGATCTCCTGGCCGAGACTGAACCCGGCCCCCGCACCGAGGTAGATCGAGCCCAGCGGGAGCACCGCCTGAGGCCACAGCGGCACGCGCCAGGTGAGGGCGACCTCCAGGTAGCCGCCGCGGACCGCGTCGATGTCCTGGTAGTAGGCGACGGCCGGCATGAACGGTCCGTCAGTCGCCAGCCGCGCGCGGGCGAACAGCTCGTGCGTGTCGTGCGGACCGGGACCCGGCGCGCGCCCTCTCTCGCCGTCGAACAGGTACGCGGTCCACCCCGCGGCCCACTCGAGCGG
>JBFIOX010000272.1:0-3775 GCA_041610455.1 Gemmatimonadota bacterium | reverse complement strand
CTCGTCGTCGAAGTACTCGAGCCCCGGCGGCTCGAGCCCCGCCTGCAGGTACAGCTCGTCCGCCGCGTAGCACCAGCCCACGCCCCGCTCCGACAGCGCCCGCGCACGGACCCCGTCGATGGCCGAGAGCGCGGCCCGGCACTCGGCGGGCGTGAGGGCCCGAATGCCGCGCTCGTCGTTGTACGCCGTGAGGCCCACCGGCACGATGGAGAGCGAGCGGACCGCCGCCCCGCGCCGGTACAGGTCGTCCATTGTGCGGACCAGGTGTCGACCGTCGTTCACGTCCGGGCAGAGGACCACCTGCGCGTGGATGTCGATCCTTCCTTCGGCCAGGCGGTCGAGGTGCTCGCCGATGCGGGCGGAGCGCGGGTTCTTGAGCATGGCCAGACGGACGGCGGGATCGGTGGCGTGTACGCTGACGTACAGCGGCGTGAGGCGCTGCTCGAAGATCCGATCCCAATCATCGGGCCGCAGGTTGGTGAGCGTGACGTAGTGCCCGTACATGAACGAGAGCCGGTAATCGTCGTCCTTGATGTAAAGACCCGACCGCAGCTTCTCGGCCTTGGGATTCCCCTTCACGAAGCAGAAGGCACACGCGTTGGTGCAGCGCCGGATCTTGTCGGGCTCGGGGACCACGCCCAGCGGCTCGTCGGCCGCCTTCTCGATCTCGAGCGACAGCGGTCGCCCGTCGGGCTCCTCGGCCTCGACCAGCAGGATCTCGTCCGCCTCGTAGAAGGCGAGGTCGAGCCCGTCCCGAATCTCGCGGCCGTTGATCGCGAGCACGGTCACGCCCGGCGCGAGGCCGATCTCTTCGGCGATCGTGCCGGGGCGGACGCTGGCGATGCGGATCATGCGGCGCTCCTCCGAGTGGACGCTCCCCCCCGTCGGCCCGCGGGCGCCGGGGACGGTCGGCTCAACCTTCCGTGTCCGAAGCCGCGCGGCGGTCCAGGAGGCTCCGGGCGCTCTCGTACTGACCGGGTGGCACCAGCACCCTGACGATGGCCATGCCCGCCACCGAGATCATGTGGGCGTGGTCCTTTTGGGAGAGGACGTGCGCGTCGAGATCGCGTGCCCGGAGCCAGGAGGCCACCAGCTCCGCCTCGGCATCGTCCGACGTCCGCACCACCTCGGCCCACCCCTGCACGAGGGGAACGCGCGCGTGCTTCGCGCAGAGCGAGGCGTACCGATGGCCGTGGTCGCACTCCGCGCAAACGGGAATCCCGCACACGGCGCACCCGTGGGCCGCCAGCGCCTCGGCGTGAGCGGGACCGCGCACGGCGTTCGAAAGCGCGCCGCACCAGCCGCAGCGAGCGAGAGCCTCGGTCCACTCTCGCCCGCAGCGGGGGCAGCGCGCTTCGGCCGCGAAACCCTCCCCGCCCGCCGCCAGGGGCGGGCGGGACGCATCGCGAGACCCTCCGTTCAGGCGCCGACCTTCTTGTACCGGAAGCCGGCCAGCGGGACCTCGGTATCGATGTCGAGCCGGAACGTGCCGCTCTGCCCAGCGGGCGGCACCTCCGTCGACAGCACCTCGGTCATCACGACCTGCCCCGACCCGTCCAGGAACTCGAACGGGATCGACACGGTCCCGGTGGCCGAGCGCGCCTCGAAGCTACCTCGCACCACGTAGCCTCCGGCCGACTTGGGCGCCATCTGCACGAAGTGGAAGACGATCTCCGTCTTCTCTCCCCGATCGACCACCTGCATGGCGCGATCGTTCATGTCGGCCCGCGCCAGCGCGCTGGCGAGGAGCTGGTAATTGCTGGCGTCGTAGGGGTACCAGTTCACCAGCGTGTCGGCCAAGGCGACGACCGGGCCGGGTCGCCCGGCGAGCACGGAGGCGTTCACGAGGTTCTCCATCGCCTCCTTGCTGTACGGGTTGCCCTGTCGCGCCTTGGAGAATGCGGTGGACGCGTTCTCGTAGTCCTCCGAGTTGTAGAGCCCCACCCCCACTTCGATCCACTGCGCCGCCGTCAGGTCGTCGCGGCCCAGGACCTCGGCGTAGATCGCCGCCGCTTCGTCCCCGCGGCCACCGTCGGCCAGCGCGAGCGCGTAGCGGATACGGATCACCACGTCGTCGGGATGCGCCTCCAGGTACTGGGTATACGCCTGGATGGCCTCGTCCGTCCGTCCCTCTTCCTTGAGCAGGTCGCCGAGCCCGCGGATCGTGGTCCGGAGCTGCTCGGGATCCGCGTCCGGAATGTCGGCTTCGAGCGCCGCTCGGTACGTCGCGATGGCGCTGGCGTTGTCGCCGATCTCCGCGTAGAGGAGGGCGGCGTTGCCGTAGGAGCGCAGATCGGGATGGAACTCGTTGGCCAGGGCGAAGGCGGCCAGCGCCGTATCGTTGTCGCCGTCTCCGTACGCCTGCACCCCGTCGTTGTACAGCTGCACCCAGCCGTTGTAACGCATATCACGGGAGTGCTTCTGGCACGCCGGCTCGGGCGCGACCTCGTCGAAACGGTCGAGCAGGTCGCCGGCCGCCTCGAAATCCTTGAGGCCGAGCTTCGCCTGCGCGGCGAGCAGCAGGACGACCGCATTGTCGTCGCCCAGCTCGGGCTCGAGCGCGGCCCAGGCCTCGTTGTACGCAGCCGTCATCTCCTCTTCGGTCGACTCGTTGGTGATGCGCTGCAGCGCCTCGGACGCAGTGTTGGCGCCGCGGCTGCCGACGAACTCGCACTCGTCTTGTGCCGCGATGACGGGGGGGGTCGCCAGCGCGACCACCGCGAGTGCGCCGAGCCACAGCCCTGCACGAGCCAGGATTCCCTTCGACATGTCGATCCTCGGTGTTCGGTTGTTGCCTCGTGAGACGATCAAAATACCCCTCGCGTTCCCGGGCCGCACGGAACATCGCGAGCCGTCGGCCCCGGGGATCCGACACGGCGGCGCGACTCGCGCGACCGGGCCGACCACGTCCCAAGACCTGATTCCGGACCGGCGCGTCACATGCCAGAGCGCACGGCCCCTCCGCACGCCGCCCGGGAAAGCTGCCCTACCCCGCAGGGGCTCGAGTGGTCCGCGAGGACGGCTCCGGCCGTTCAGTACGCGAGCGCGTGCGCGGTGTTGAAGAGGACCACCACCTCTCCGTCCCGCAGATCCCCGCGCGCCCGCAGATCCTCCGCCGCGGCCAGGGTGGCCCCGCCCTCGATCGCGGCCCCGATCCCAGTCTTGCCCAGGACACCGGCGCCCGCCTTCATGCGCTCGTCGTCCACCGCGATGGCGCCGCCGCCGGACTCGCGCAAGGCCCGCAGGATGAGGAAGTCTCCGAGCGCCCCGGGCACGCGCAACCCGAAGGCCTCGGTGTGCGCCCCCTCCCATTTGCGGGCCTCGGGGGCGCCGGCCTCCCAGGCCCGAACGATCGGGGCGCACCCCGTCCCCTGCACCGCATACAGGCGCGTGGTTCCCTGGACCAGCCCGAGCGCGGCGAGCTCGGCCAAGGCCTTCCAGCTGCCGATGAGCCCGGTGCCTCCCCCGGTCGGGTACACGATGGCGTCGGGTGGCCGCCAGCCCAGGGCCTCGACGATCTCGACCATCATCGTCTTCTTGCCCTCGATCCGGTACGGCTCTTTGAGCGTCGACATGTTGAAGGCCCCGGTGGCCTGCGCGTACTCCGCCGCCAGCCGCCCGCACTCGTCGATGAGGCCGTCGACCCAGACGATATCCGCTCCGTACAGCTCGCAGCGCCGGGCCACACCGGGCGGGGTGTCCCGCGGCATGTAGAGACGCGCCGAGACCCCGCCGCGGGCGGCGTACGCCGCCAGCGCCGCGCCCGCGTACCCCG
>JBFIOX010000271.1:0-3782 GCA_041610455.1 Gemmatimonadota bacterium | reverse complement strand
GGGACGAGAACGCCCGAGCCTCCCGGTGCGACGGATTCCCGCAGGCCCGGCGCGTCGCTGGCGATCACCGGCGTCCCGCACGCCGCGGCCTCCACGACGGTGATGCCCCAACCCTCCTTGGGCGAAGGGTACACCAGCGCCCAGGCCCGCCGCAGCAGCTCGATCTTCTCCGACTCCTCGACGAACCCCACGAATCGCACGTGCCCGGCCATTCCCTGCGAGGCGGCGGCCCGCTCGAGGCGGGCGCGATCGTCCCCCCGCCCCGCCACGATCAGCGTCGGCGGGGTCGTGCGCGACCCGAGCATGCGGAGCGCGGAAAATAGCACGTCGAGGCCCTTGTAGCGCTTGAGCCGACCGACGTACACGAGCAGCGGCTCGCCCGCGCGGGCGTCCGAATCCCCGGGCCGATAGCGGGCGTGATCGATGCCCGGTGGAATGACCGTGATCCGCCGTCGATCGATGCCGCGGCCGGCCAGATCGTCGGCGGTGCTCTCGGAGATGGCCTGAAAGGCGCAACGCCGGTAGACGGGCGGGATGGCCCGTTCCGCTCCCCACACCGCGGCGGCCACCGGCCACGAGGCTTCGCGGAACACGGTCGTGCCGAACAGGTGCGGGACGAGGGCCACCACCGGCCGTCCCGCCCACAGGGGCGACAGGAGCGGTAGCTTGTTGATGTCCTCGACCACCACGTCCGCGGGTCGATCGCGCAGCAGCGCCCGGGCCGCGCGGGGTGCCCGCCACGGGTAGGTGTGACGTCCCCCCACGCGCGTGAGCTCGATCCCGTCGACGCGGGCACGGGGGGCGGCGCCGGGCCACCCGGCCACCACCGCGCGTACTTCGTTGCCCCGCCCGGCCAGTCGGCCGAAGATCTCGTGCAGGTGGACCTCCGCGCCCCCCGCCTGCGGATTCTCCCGATCCTGCCAGTTGAGGAGCAGCACGCGGAGCCGCCCGCCTTCGCCCGCGCTCACGCGTCGGACCGCTCCTCTTTGTAGATCGCGTCGAGCACGCCGTTAACGAACCGGGGGCTGTCCTCCCCCCCGTACTTCATGGCCAGCTTGACGGCCTCGTGGATCGCCACCTTGGGCGGGATGTCATCCATCCAGCGCAATTCGGCGATGCCCAGCCGCAGGATGTTCCGATCGATCGCCCCCAACCGCTCGATACGCCAGTTGGAGGCGTGGTGGCCGATGCAGCCATCGATCTCCGCCAGGTGCGCTTCCACCGATTTCAAGAGCCGCTCGACGTGGGGGCGATACCGCGGGGCCATGCGCCGGTGTTCGAGGGCCGCGCGAGCGTACCGGGTGGGGGCGTCACCGCCCGAAAGTTCCCATCCGTAGAGCAGGCTCAACGCCCAGCTCCGCGCGCGCGAACGGACATGCTTGCTCACGCCTCAATCGTCGCGCATGCGGTCACGGAGGTCCGCCATCTCGAGTGCCGCCTCGACGGCCTGAACCCCCGCGTGCCCGACTTCGCCTCCCGAACGGGCCATCGCTTGGGCGAGGTCCTCCGTGGTGAGCACCCCCAGCCCGACGGGGACGCCCGAGTCGAGCTGCACCCGCGCGAGCCCCCCGAGCGCGGCTTGGGAAATGTGCTCGAAATGGGAAGTCTCCCCGCGGATCACGCACCCGAGCGCCACGATCGCGTCGTAGCCCCGCCGCGCCGCCCGCGCGGCGGCGGGAGCGAGCTCCCAGGCCCCCGGGACCGATACCACGTCGACCGACGTCACGCCGTGCTCTGCCAACGCGCGCTTCGCACCATCGAGCAGTCGGTCGGTCACCATCAGGTTGAAGCGACTCGCCACGATGCAGACCCGCCGCCCCGTGCCCCGAGGCTGGCCTCGAAAGTCCGTCATGTCGGTGGACGACTGGTTGACGGCCGTCCGTGCGCCGAACGGCGCCAGGGACGAGGCCGCGCGCTCAAGTGGACTCGATCAGGTGCCCGAGCTTGTCCCGCTTCGTCTTGAGGTAGGGCAGAACGCGCTCGTCGTCGGTCGGCGAGAGCGGAATCCGGTCTGTGATCTCCAGGCCGAATCCTTCGAGGCCGGCGAGCTTCTTCGGGTTGGTCGTCATGATGCGGATCGAGTGCAGACCGAGGTCGAGGAGGATCTGGGCGCCGATCCCGTAATTGCGCAGATCGGGCGGGAAGCCCAGCGCCTCGTTTGCCTCGACCGTGTCGTGACCCTGGTCCTGGAGCTCGTAGGCGCGGAGCTTGTTCAGCAGCCCGATCCCCCGACCTTCCTGGTCCAGGTAGACCACCACCCCCTCGCCTTCTTCGACGACCATGCGCAAGGCCGTCGCCAACTGCGCCCCGCAATCGCACCGATGAGAATGGAAGACGTCGCCGGTCAGACACTTGGAGTGGACGCGAACCAGCACGCCCTCCTTCCCCTCGACATCCCCGCGCACCAGCGCGACGTGCTCCCGCCGGTCCACATCGTTCCGGTAGCCTACGATGCGGAACTCGCCCCAGGGCGTGGGCAGCTGCGCCTCGGCCACCCGATGGACGAGGCTCTCCGTGCGCAGCCGATGGGCCACGATCTGCGCCACCGTGATGAAGGGGATATCGTGGGTTCGTGCGAACGCCTCCAGCTCCGGCCGGCGGGCCATCGTCCCATCCTCGTTGAGGATTTCGCAGATCACGCCCGCGGGCTTGAGACCGGCCATCCGCGCCAGGTCCACCGAGGCCTCGGTCTGGCCCACCCGCTGGAGGACCCCGCCCGGCTTGGCGCGCAGCGGGAAGACGTGTCCGGGTCGCAAGAGATCCGAAGGCCGCGTCTTGGGATCGACGGCCACCTGGATCGTGCGGGCCCGGTCGGGGGCCGAGATCCCGGTCGACACCCCGAACTCGTTGCGGGCGTCGATCGACACCGTGAACGCCGTCTCGTTGGAGTCTGAGAGCTTGCCGTTGGTCATGAGGGGGAGATCCAGACGATCGGCGATCTCCTCGTCGAGCGTCAGGCAGATGAGCCCGCGCCCGTACGTGCACATGAAGTTGATGGTGCGCGGCGTGATCAGCTCGGCCGCGGACACCAGATCGCCCTCGTTCTCGCGATCCTCGTCGTCCGCCACGATGACCAGGCCGCCCTTGCGAATCGCGTTGATGGCGGCTTCGACGGAGTACTCGAGAGGTTGGCTCATATTCCGCTCAGTCGTCCTCTAATCTCTACTCGACTCGCCAGGAAGGGGGACCGCCTCGGGTTCCGGCCCGGCGGCGCCGGACACGTAGGGAAGCACGGCGCGCCGCACGTGCTTGCCGATCGGATCCCCCTCCACGTTGACGCGGTCTCCCGGCCGCAGTCGGCTCAGCGTCGTGTGGGACCATGTATACGGTATGATCGCGAATTCCGCGACCGCGCCGGCGAGGGCGCTGACGGTCAGGCTCACCCCGTCCAGGGTCATCGACCCCTGGGGCACCGTGATGTCGGCCACGGCGGGGGGCAACCGGATCTTCAGGATCCGATCTGCCCCGATCTGAACCACGTCCTGCACCTCCCCGACGCCATCGACGTGCCCCTGGACGAAATGCCCGCCCAGCGGGTCTCCGGCGCGCAGCGCCGGCTCCAGATTGACACGGTCTCCGATGCTCCATCCGCCCACCGTCGTCCGCCTTGCCGTGGTCGGGACGGCTTCGACCGCGAAGCCGGACGACGATCGCTCCACCACCGTGAGGCACACCCCGGCTACGGCGACCGAGTCGCCCACGCTCAGCTCGCTCTCGAAGTCGGCGCCCCCGATGACGAGGCGAATCGCGCCATCGACCGAGTCACGCCCTTCGATCCGGCC
>JBFIOX010000270.1:0-3784 GCA_041610455.1 Gemmatimonadota bacterium | reverse complement strand
TCGACGCCTATCGTGCGCTGTCGTGGCGTGCCGCGGGCGCCGAAGAGGCGAGCGCGTGGCTCGCGGCGCCGCTGCCGCGGGTCGCCGGTCTCGACCTGCTCGACGCGGCGATCGCCGCGTCGGCGGAGGCGCGCCTCGCACGGGTACGCCAGCGGTTGCCGGGCGGGGAGACGGTCGAGCTGTTCGTCGAGGTCGATCCGGCGGGCGCCGGCGGAGATGAGCGGACCGGCCAGCTCCAGGCGGCACCGTCCCCGGCAGGAGCGCCCGCCATCCGCAACGAGCGCGTCGCGCCCGCCACCCCCGCCGAAACCGAGACGCCCCCCCGAGTGTTGAATCTGGCGTGGGTCCGGATGGGCGTGGCCCGGGTGCTGGTGATCGCACCGGTGGCGCCCGATTCGCTGCGGGTCCTAGTTTCACGGATCCGCTGAACAGGAGGGCGAGCTCCCGAGCGGGTCCGCCTTCGGCCCCAGACCCGACAACCTCGAGAAACCGGATGACTCACCGCCGATCGCTCAGCACGCTCGCCCTCGCGGTCGCGCTCGCCAGCACGGCGTGCGCGGAAGCGGGCTCGAGCCCGGCCGCTTCGCCCGACCAGGTGATGGCCGACTCGCTCATCGGCGCCTGGCTCGAGGCGGCGGGCGGCATGGCCGCATGGGACGACGTGCGCTCGGCCCGCTTCACCATCACCACGGTGTGGTTCGACTCGACGGGCGAGGTGCGCCGCATGCGGCCGCGTCGCGTGGAGTTCCGCAAGCACGAGGGGCACGAGCAGGCCCGCATCGAGCGGCCCGAGGCCGAAGGGCTCTACGTCCAGACGTTCACGGGCACGGGGGTATGGGCGACGCTCAACGATCGGCGGCTTCCCGCCGACGACCCCGCCACCGAGGAATCGGAGTACGTGGCGCGCGACGTCGTGTACTGGTTCGGGCTGCCGTACAAGTTGTTCGATCCGGGGGTGAACCGCTCGGCGGCCCCGCTCGATGGAGGCGGCTACGAGGTCCGGATCACGTTCGGGGACGACGTGGGGATCCACCCCGGTGACCGCTACTTCTACTATTTCACGGACGACGATCCCTACCCCGAAGAGGTGCACTACATCGAGCAGGGAAAGGGAGAGGAAGCGCGCTCGCTCACCGAGTGGAAGGGGTTCGGACGCGTGGAGACGTTCGTCTACGTGGTCGACAGGACCTGGCGCGACCCCGCGGGGAGACCCACCAAGGCCCTGCGCGTGGACGACGTGACCCTCAACCCGGAGTTGCCGGACTCGTTGTTCGCCCCTCCGCCCCCCTGATTCCGGCGACCGTCCGACACGCGCGGGCACGCGTTGCGTGCGGATGCGCGACGAGTAGCTTAGCGCGGCCCGAGCGGCCGAAGTCCCGCCGGGTCCGCATCCCGAGACGACGCCCACTCGCACAGCCGGTTCCATGAGCTCCAAGCTGACCGACACGCTGCTCCGCTTGCTCGATGCTCCGGGCCCCTCGGGCTTCGAGACGGCGGCCGCCGCGACCTGGCGGGACATCGCCCGAGAGTTCGCGAGCGATGTCCGCACCGACGTGCACGGCAACACCTTCGCCGCCAGCGGAGCCGACGGCCGTCCCACCGTGATGCTCGCCGGGCACGTGGACGAGATCGGACTCATGGTCCACTACATCGACGAAGAGGGCTACCTCTTCGTGCGCGGGGTCGGTGGCTGGGACCCTCAGGTGCTGGTGGGGCAGCGGATCGAGATCTTGGCGCGCGAGGGGCCGGTGACCGGCGTGATCGGGCGGCGGGCCATCCATCTGATGGCGAGCGACGACCGCGAGAAGGCCGTCAAGATGAAGGATCTGTGGGTCGATATCGGCGCCGCCGACGGGAATGAGGCGAAGGGACGCGTGTCGATCGGCGACGTCGGCGTCATCGCGTCCAGCACCCTGCGGATGGGCGAGCACCGCGTGGCCGCGCGATCGATCGACGATCGAGCCGGGGCCGCGGTGGCGCTCGAAGCGCTGCGCCGCGCCATGGCGCGGGGGGTGAAGGCCCGCGTCGTGGCCGTCGCCACGGCGCAGGAGGAGGTGAGTCTGCGCTCCGGAGGAGGCGCGCGGACCAGCAGCTTCGAGCTGGCCCCCGACGCCGCGATCGTCATCGACGTCACCCACGCCACCGATCACCCGCACGTCGACAAGAAGGAGCACGGCGACGTGCGGCTGGGCGGCGGCCCCGTGCTGAGCCGCGGCGCCGTCATCAACCCGCGCGTCGTCGAGGGCCTCGCCGCGGCCGCCGAGCGCTTGCAGCTGGATCTCCAGTGGCAGGCGGCCCCGTCGGCCACGGGCACCGACGCCGATGGCATCTTCACGACTCGCGCGGGCGTGGCGACGGCCGTCATCTCGCTCCCCAACCGCTACATGCACAGCCCCAATCAACTCGTCGACCT
Organism: Gemmatimonadota bacterium; assembly: GCA_041610455.1. GTDB lineage: Bacteria > Gemmatimonadota > Gemmatimonadetes > Palauibacterales > Palauibacteraceae > Palauibacter. The sequence goes on along the minus strand of JBFIOX010000270.1, from coordinate 1,371 downwards.
GCGCGACCTGAACGCGGCGGCCGACATCATCGCCGAGTACCTGGTGTCGCTGGACGACGAAGCCAGCTTCCTGCCCGCCTGAAGCCGCCAGATGAGCGTGGCCCCCGCCCCCGAGCCAGCACCGAGCCGCAGTCGCGCGGTCGAGGACTACCTCAAGGCGGTGTACAAGCTCCAGCAGGAGGCCGAGTCGGTGTCCACCACCGCGCTGGCCCAGGAGCTGGGGCGCTCCGCGGCCTCGGTGACGAACATGGTGAAAGGACTGGCCGAGCAGGGGCTGCTACGCCACACGCCGTATCACGGAGTGCGGCTCACCGCCACCGGAGAGCTCACGGCCCTGCGCATCATCCGGCGCCACCGCGTCTTGGAGCTGTACCTGATCGAGCGGCTCGCGTACTCGTGGGACAACGTGCACGCCGAGGCGGAGCGCCTGGAGCACGCCGCTTCGGATGTGCTCATCGACCGCATGGCCAAGGCCTTGGGCGAGCCCTCGGTCGACCCGCACGGGTCCCCGATTCCCACGCGCGACGGGGAGATCGCCACCACCGAGTGGATCTCGCTCCCCGAGCTGGAGGGGGGACGCGGGGGCATCGTGCGAGAAGTGTCCGATCGCAACGCCGAGGCGCTGCGGAGGTTGGGGGCGCTCGGGCTGTTCCCGGGGACCCGCATCCGGGTACTCGACGCCCTGGACGACGGCGGGGCACGGATCGAGGTGGCCGATCGCGACGTGGTGGTCGAGGGGGCACTGGCCCGAAGCGTGTTCGTAGAGCCGGAAGAACGATAGCGTCCCATCGCGGACCTCGATCCGCGAGCCGACGAGGAGCGGGCCGCCCGAGCCGGGACGCACCGGCGGGAGCCGACGACAGAGAGGGAGCCGACAGAACCGTGAGTCCGACGATCAAGGCCGATGGCGACACCTGGCGCGCGGAGCTCGACGACGAAGAGGGCGAGGAGGGGCGGGCCATCCTGTTCTTCTGCACCACCACCGATCAGCGACCCTACCGCGTGGCCTGGCTCCCGGCCGGCCGCTTCGCGCGCGGCGAGGACCTCGAGGGCGCGACGCAGGATGAGTTGCGGGCCCTGTTCGCGGCGTCGCGCTCGATGGGGGCCCCCCGGGAGTACCCGACGTACGGCTCTTGACGAGCGACGTTCCCCCTTCGCGCGACCGCGTCGACCTCCATCTCCATTCGACCGCGAGCGACGGCACGCTGCCGCCGGCCGAAGTCGTGCGGCGGGTCGCGGAAGCGGGGCTCGCGGGGCTGGCGCTCACCGACCACGACACCACCTCGGGGCTCGAGGAGGCCGAGCACGCCGCGGCGCGCCTGGGATTGCGATTCCTGGCGGGCGCGGAGCTCTCGGCGACGGAGCCGGGCC
>JBFIOX010000269.1:0-3799 GCA_041610455.1 Gemmatimonadota bacterium | reverse complement strand
GGCCGTCCGGCGACAGCGTCACCACGGGTTGACCGAGGTTTCTGAACCCTTGCTCTTGCTCGAGCTCGAAGCGGTTTACGGGCTGCGGTTCGGGGGGTGGGGGCCGGAGGGTGAAACCGACGATGACGCCCGTCACGAGAACCGCGGGTCCCCCGGCATCGACCAGACTTCGCCACCGGGCCCACGCCGGATCTCCCTCGTCGTGCACCTCGAGGAGCACGTCGATCTCGCCGCCGCACGACAGTCCGACCCCGGCGGCCATCTCGTCGGAGATGCCGTAGGTCACCACGTCTGGCGCGTCGCCGCGCAGAAGGCCCGTCAGCCGCTCGAACAGGTCGCCTTCCACGCAACCGCTCGAGATCGACCCGGCGATATCCCCCGCGTCGGAGACGGCGAAGCGGGCGCCGGGAGGGAGGGGCGCCGATCGTCGAACCGCGATCAGGCTCGCGACGGCGACGCGCGCGCCGCGTGCCGACCAGCGCTCGATCGCATCCCGCACGTCGCGTAGGCTCATGACGGTGGGGGCCCGCCGGTCGGGCGCGGCTCAGCCGCCCGCGCGAGCGGTCCGGATGGCCTGGGTGAGCGGGGGCAGGATCTCGAACACGTCGCCCACGATGCCGTAGTCGGCGACCCCGAATATGGGCGCTTCCGCGTCGCGGTTGATGGCCACGATCACCTTGGCGGTGCGCATCCCGGCCAGGTGCTGGATGGCACCGCTGATGCCGACGGCGAAGTAGAGGTTGGGCGACACCGTCTTGCCCGTCTGACCGACCTGCTCTCCGTGAGGCCGCCAGCCCGCATCGACCACGGCCCGGCTCGCGCCCAGCGCGGCGTCCTCTCCCAAGGCCTTCACGAGGTCCTCGAGCAAGTGCCAGTGCTCGGGGTCCTGCATGCCCCGTCCACCCGACACGACGATCGTCGCTTCGGCGACATCCAGCTGCGCCCGGTCGCCGATCTCGAGCTCGGTCACCCGGATCCGCGCGTCTTCATCGGCCGCCGCGAGCATCACCAGCTCGCCGGCCCCGGGTCGCTCCTCCGCCGCGAACACATTGGCGCGTATCGTCACGAGGGCCGGAGCGGCCGCGAGCCTCAAGGTCGCGATCGCCTTGCCCGCATACATGGGCCGCCGCACGACCAGGGCCTCCCCATCCGCCGACCAGGACACGATCTCCGTGGCGAGCCCGCAGCCGAGCCGCGCCGCCACGCGCGGGGCCAGGTCCTTCCCCTGCGCGGTGGCCGGGAAGACGACCGCCCGAAAGCCCCCCTCCCCGATGAGCCGCGACACGGCCGCAGCCACCACGTCGGGCTGGTACAGCGCCAGCCCCTCGCCCTCCGCCACGTGGATGCGATCGGCACCGAGTGACGCGAGCCCGCGGGCCGCATCGGCGGTCCCGGGGCCGCCGAGGGCGACCACGTGCGTCTCGGCCCCCCAGGCCTCGGCCATGGCGCGCGCCGCGCCCGTCGCCTCGCGCGCGGGCTTGCCCACGGCCCCGCCGCGCGTCTCCGCGTACGCCAGGACGGTCATCAGAACACCCCCGCTTCTTCCCGTAGCAATCGCACCAGCTCGGGCACGGCGTCGGGACCTTCGCCCACGATCCGACCCGCGGCCGGGGCGGGAGGCTCCTCGAGCGAAACGAGCTCGACGGTGGCCTCGGCGAGGGTCACTTCCTTCTCCTCGAGCGGCTTCTTCTTCGCGGCCATGATGCCCTTGAGGCTCGCGTAGCGGGGCTCGTTCAACCCTTTCTGCGCCGACACGACCGCCGGGAGCGGGAACTCGAGCACCTCGTGCCCTCCTTCCACCTCCCGACGCGCCGTCGCTCGTCCGTCGGCGATCTCGAGCTGGACGACCACGGTGGCGCAGGGCAGCTCCAGCAGCTCGGCCACCATGCCGGGCACCTGCATGTTGTCGTCGTCGATCGCCTGCTTGCCGAAGAGGACGAGATCGTGCGGTCGTCCCCGGATCTCATCGGCCAGCGCGTGCGCTACCACGCGACCATCGTGCGATCCCTCGGACTTGAGGAGCACCGCCTCGTCGGCGCCCATGGCCAGGGCTTGGCGGAGCGTCTCGACGGCTTCGGAGGGGCCCAGCGTGATGACCGTGACCGTGCCCTCCCCGGCGGCCTCGCGGTGGCGCAGGGCCTCCTCCAGCGCGAACTCGTCGTAGGGGTTCATGACGTACTTCACGCCGGCGGGATCCAGCGACTTGCCGTCGCCGGCGATCTTCACTCGGGTGGCGGAATCGGGCACACGCTTTATGCAGACAATGGTGTTCAAGAGGTTCCCTTCGTGCTCGACCGCCGGGAACGCGAACGCCCGTCAGCGGCTCTGGTAGGTCTCGATCTCTTCTGTCGTGAGGGAACAGAGGCGAAACGCGATGAGATCGATCAGCTCGTCGGTGACGGCACGCTCCCGCAGGATCCGCTCGCGATCGTCGGCGGATTCAGGTGTCGTGGTTCGGAGGTCCACCAACCTGGCGGCGAGCCACGTCAGGAAATCGTGCGCCACATCGCGGTGCTCGCGATCGCGATCGGGCTCGCCGTTGGCCGAGCGCGGCAAAAATGCGTCGACGAGGGCCAGGAGCCCCGGAAAGACCATCTCGGTGAGCTCGCCATCGCCCACCATCTCCTCGTCCGTGATCTCTTCCCAGCTGAGCTCGTTCCAGTAGAGCTCGCAGGCTTCCTCGAACAGGTGCTTGCGCACTTCCGGCGTGACCGGGCGCAGCACGATGTCGCCGGGCGCGAGCCGACGTCCCACGGCCTTCTGGATGCCGCGCATGCGCTCCTGCACGAGCGTCCGCGCCGCTAATCCCAGCTCACCGGTCGGGAGCTCGGCGTGCGCCTTGATCGGATACGTTTCGTAGTCCACGGGCCGAAGATGCGGCGGGGTCCGCGGCCGAACAAGACGGAGTGCGGGGCCGTGGCCCCGCTCAGGGCACGTCGCGCGCCGCTCCTCGCTGCAGCGCCTGACGGGCGAGCTGCTGTTGCAGCCAGATCACGCGGGCGCGTTGCAGCGGCGTGAGGAACTCCGCCAGACGCCGTTGCTCGTCGACCGCCACGCGGGCCCGCGCCACCTCCAGCTCGAACAGCTCGTCCATGAGGGCGCCGATCCGCGCCTCGTCGGCCGGCTGCTCCTGGATGAGCTGGCCGAGCTCCTGCCGGATGGCGCGCGCCTGGGCGTTGATCCGGGTTCGCTCCGAGCGCGAGCCCTGGAGCTCGCGCAACAGGCGCCTCGTCTGCGCCTCGCTGAGGTGGAGCGCCTGGCCCACGCGCTGCGCGAACCGGTCGAACAGGATCTGCCCTTGCCGGGAATCGGCGGCGTCGCGGTCGGCCTGACGCGGCTGGACGCGCTGTTGCCGTTGCTGAACCCCGCGCCGGGCCTGCGCGTCCGCCTCGAGGGGCGCCATGGCGAGAGCCCCACCCACGAGCGCCGTCCACACCAGGGGCCGCAGCGTGCGAGCCCGCTTCCTCTCGTTCCTCATCGATCGTCCTCCCACGGCGCCACCACGTCGAACGGATCCACGCCCTCCAGGTCTTCCCAGGCGAGGTCGTCCAGCGGACCGAGTCCGAAGGCGAGCCGCACGTCTCCTGTTCCCACCCCGAGATCGGCCAGCTCCTCCTCCCACCCCTCCAGGGCCAGCTCCGGACTCCAATCCGCCGTTTCGTTCCCCGCCTGAACGACACGCCACACCCCCAGGCCGGTGAGCACGAGAGCCACCGCCGCCGCGATCCTCCACGCGCTGCGCAGCCAACCGTTGTCTCTCTGCGAGGCGATGGGGGACCCGCCGGGGCCGGGCCGTGCG
>JBFIOX010000268.1:0-3827 GCA_041610455.1 Gemmatimonadota bacterium | reverse complement strand
CCGCGGAGGCCCCCGAAGGCATCCTGTGCAGCCCGTGCCGCGGCGGCCAGCGTCTCTCTATCGGCTACGAGGGTAGCGAGCCCCCCCGGGTCCGCGTGGTCGAGCCCGGGTACCCGGAGGCGGCGGACCGCGCGGGCGCTCCCGCGGCGGCCGAGTGGCTGCGGGCCCTGGAGGGGAACAACCGCCGATACCGGGAGCTGACGGGCGGCGGGTCCTAGTCGATCCCGGGAAGCTCCCGCTGCAACGCGTCCTCCTCGTCCGACCCGCCCGGCTCGGCTTCGGTCGCGGACCCCGTCGCGGCGGTGTGTGAGGCGGGGCGCGCCGCGTGGGGCGCCGCTTCCGCACGGGGGTTCGCTTCCGTCGAAGACGCGGGCTCCGAACGTGGCACGGCCTCGGTCGGGGCCACGGAGGGCGATCCGTCTCCGCCGATCTCGGGCCCTGCGATCACGGGCCGCTCCGCTCCGCTCGGTCGCGAGCGGGCCGAGCTCGCGCTCGCCGAATCGGTGGCCCAATCGTCCCCCGCGCGCGGCGGCTGTGGGGCCCGCCACCGCGCCTCCCGGTCGGCGACCTCCAACTCGCGCTGGATCTCGTTCATGCCGCGCTTGAATTCGCGGACCGCCTTGCCCATCGAGCGTGTGATCTCGGGAAGGCGGCGAGGTCCGAAGACGATCAGGACCAGCATCGCGATGACCAGCATCTCCCCGAACCCGATTCCGCTCAACGGCATGACAGCTCGATCCCGCGATGACCTCGCGGCTAGTGGGAGAGCGCTTCCAGCACGTCCTCGCCGTAGAACATGCCGATGTACTTGGCCTGGATGGGCGTCACGCGCCGCACCGCCCAGATGAGCTCCACGTGGTTGGGCTCTTTCGGGTGCTTGCGTAGCGTCATCCCGCACTCGTGCGGCAGGTGGTTGGCCTTTCGCAGGTTGCACTTGCTGCAGGCCGTCACCACGTTCGACCACCCGTTGTCGCCGCCGCGGGAGAGCGGCGCCACGTGGTCGCGGGTCAGCGACTCACGGTACCCCAACTCGCGCCGATGCCGACCACAGTACTGGCAGCGGTAGCTGTCTCGCGCGAAGAGGAAGGTGTTCGTCACCTGACGGCGGAAGCGCCGGGGAACGTGGATGAAGCGGGACAGCCGGATGACGACCGGCGTATCCATCCACAGATTCTCCGAACGGATGGGACGAGACGCATCCACCTCCAGCGCCTCCGCCTTGTCATCGATGACCAGGCGGACCGCGCGTCGGATCGGGATGATCGTCAGCGGCTCGAACGACGCGTTCAAAGCCAGGCAGCCCATGCACCGTCTCCCATCGGCTCGGTGGCTCAGATCCCTTGATCTGGCCGCGAAAATCAATCGCGCCGGCCCAGGAGTGTCAAGCTTTGTCGCCCCCCGTTGAAACGAGGAACGGCGGCCCCTCGCGGGGAGCCAGAGAGCCCGAGATGCAAGCCGCGTGCGAGGTTGCGGTGGCTCGGCCGTTTCTCGGTACCCTGGCCTACCGGCTGCCCGCCACGCTCTCGGACAGGGCGCGGCCCGGCATGCGGGTGCGCGTGCCGTTGGGGCGCAAGCGCACCGTAGGCGTCATCGATCGGCTCGGCTTGCGCGAGGACCGGTCCGAGCCGGTGCGGCGGCTCCGCGACGTCGCGGAGGTCCTCGACGACGCCCCACTGCTCGATGCGCCCCTGCTCTCCCTCTGCCGCTGGCTGGCGGACTATTACGTCGCCCCGCTGGGCGTCGTGTTGAAGACCGCCCTGCCGCCCGGACTGCTGGGTGGGAGAGCGGAGCGCGGGGCGACGCCGTCGGTGAAGACGGAGCGCGTGCTCCGACTCGCGCGACCCGTCGAGACGCTCACCGAGCGCGATGCCCTGTTCGGTCGGGCGCCGCGCCAGCGCGAAGCGTTCGAGACGCTGGAGTCGCTCGGCGGCGAGGCGGCGGTGCGCCACCTGACGGGTCGGTTGGGCTTCGGACGGGGGGTCCTGGACGGACTCGTGGGCAAGGGGCTGGCGAGCTTCGGCGATCGCTCCGTGGAGCGGGATCCGTTCGCGGGAGACGGGTTTCCGGAGGGCGAGACCCGACGCCTGGAGCCGACCGCGGCGCAGGCCGAGGTGCTCGAGGGATTGTCGGCGCTGGCCACCGGTCCCGGCGCCCCGGGGGCGGACGGCGCGGTCGCCCTCCTGCGCGGGGTCACCGGCTCCGGCAAGACGGTCGTGTACCTCGAGCTGCTCGCCCGCCTGCGCGCGGCCGGACGGTCGGGCATCGTGCTCGTCCCGGAGATCTCGCTCACGCCGCAGACCGTGGCGCGGTTCCGCGCCCGCTTCGGCGACGACGTGGCCGTGCTTCACTCGGGACTCTCCGATGGAGAGCGCCACGACGCGTGGCGCGCGCTCAAGGAGGGTCGCAAGCGCGTCGCGATCGGGCCGCGCTCGGCGGTCTTCGCGCCGGTGCGCGACCTGGGCCTGATCGTGGTCGACGAGGAACACGAGGGCAGCTACAAGCAGTCCGATACGCCGCGCTATCACGCCCGATCGGTGGCCGCCATGCGGGCCCAGCTCGAGGGGTGCCTGTGCGTGCTCGGATCGGCCACGCCGGCCCTGGAGAGCTGGGAGAACGCGCGGCGGGGTCGATACCATCTCTTCGAGCTGGGGGCGCGCGTGACCACGCACGGACTCCCGGCGGTCGAACTCGTCGATCTGCGGGCCCCCACCGATGTGGCCGAGGCGCCCCGAGCCGCTGAGGAGGAGGAGCCACGGGCGCGACCCGGACCCGCGAACGGCGCTGGCGGAGACCTCGTGGAAGGCGAGCGCGGTCCCCGCATATTCAGCGACCGGCTGCGGGCCGGGATCGCCGACCGTCTGGCGCGCGGCGAGCAGTGCATCCTCTTCCTCAACCGCCGGGGCTACGCGTCGTTCGTGGAATGCCCGGCGTGCAGCCACGTTTGGAGCTGCGGGCGGTGCTCCGTGTCGCTCACCTATCATCGGCGGCGCCGCCGGCTGGTGTGCCACCACTGCGGCTTCGAGAGCGAGCCACCCGTCCGCTGTGGCGAGTGCGGCCACCCCTCGCCGCGCTACACGGGACTCGGCACCGAGCAGGTCGAGCGCCGGCTGGGAGAGTTGTTCCCCGCCGCGCGCACCGCCCGCATGGACCTCGACACGACGGGATCCAAGTGGGCGCACTTCGATATGCTGGACGCGTTCGGGCGGGGCGAGGTCGACCTCCTGCTCGGGACGCAGATGATCGCCAAGGGGCTCGATTTCCCCGGCGTCACGCTGGTCGGGGTGATCAACGCCGACGTCGGGCTGCACATCCCCGACTTCCGGGCCAGCGAGCGCACGTTCCAGCTGCTCGAGCAGGTGGCGGGGCGGGCGGGACGCGGAGCCGAGCCGGGCGAGGTGCTGGTACAGACATCGCGGCCGCGGCACTTCGCCCTCGCCTGCGCGGCGTCGCACGACTACGTCGGCTTCGCCGAGCGCGAGCTGGAGCACCGGCGCGAGCCAGGCTATCCGCCCTACCGAAAGCTCGCCAACCTGGTGATCTCGGGCCGGGACGAGAACCGCGTCCTCGACGCGGCCGAGGCCACCGCCGAGTGGACGCGCGCTCTCATCGCCGATCGCGGCCTGCCGGACATCGAGGTGGTCGGACCGGCGCCGTGCCCGATCGAGCGGCTGCGCAGCCGCTGGCGCTGGCATTTCCTGGTCAAATCGGATCTGGCTTCGACCCTCGGCGGCGTGCTGCGGTTCCTCGGCGAGCGGAGGGGACAGCCCGGAGCGGGCCTGCGTCTCGAGATCGACCGTGATCCGGAGTCGCTTCTCTGAGCGCCGGGG
>JBFIOX010000267.1:0-3850 GCA_041610455.1 Gemmatimonadota bacterium | reverse complement strand
TCCCTCGGGATCCATGATCCACGCGATGCGGTCGCCCCAGAACTGGTCCTGGGCCGGGACGAGCACCCGCGCCCCTTCGGCCTCGGCCCGCGCGACCGCGGCATCCACATCCGCGACGTAGACGAAGATCACCACGGGGGAGGTGCCATCGGGGGTCGGTGCCCGGCTCGTCAGCGTCGGCCACTCGGCTTCGATCATGACCATGTCCGGGCCGATCGTGAGGAGCGCGTGCACCACCTTCCCATCGGGTCCCGGCCGGCGCCCAAGATCGACCGCCCCGAAGGTGCGCACGCAGAACTCGATCTCCGCGACCGGATCGCGACAGAAGAGCCGTGGAATGACGACCGAGGAGTCCTTCGGGATGCCCTTCACCTTGTCGGCCATGCGCGCCTCTCGCGGCCGTCCGGGCCGAGTGCCGGCATGCGGGATGGGCGCCGGGCGACCCGGACACCCGCTGAAGCTACCGACCCCGGGACGCCGCGCTCAACGCCCGGCCCGGCCCCCCGCCCGATCGCCGCCGGACCCGGTCGAACGCCTCGGCCACGTCGCGCAGCACCGCCTCGAGCGCGGGAAGGTTGCCGTGGATGTCGTACAGCGCGCCGATGCGCACGTCCTCCGACCATCCTCGTTGTTCCGTGGCCGGGCGTCCACCGAGGTGATCTCCCGACCACCATCTATGACGCTTCTGTCCGCGGCGGCACCCGCCTATTCGATGTGGAGACCGAGATCGAAGGTCGCGGCCCAGCCGTCCCCGTCTTCCATCACATCGAGCAGGAGCTGGTCACCCCCGCCGTCCCGGAAGATGCGGTCGTCCGCGTTGCGGGGGCGGCGACCCTCGTGCCTCGAGTAGGGCGCGGCCGCGAGCACCCGATCGGTGAGCGCGTCGTCGAAGTAGAGCTGGGAGACGAACTCGTGTCCCCGCGGCGCCGACGGGTCCGTACGGACCTTGAAGTGGATGTGCACGGTGCGCCCCTCGTACCATCCGGGATAGACGGTCTCGAATCGCGCCATGCCCTCGGCGCTCGTCACCTGATGGCCTCGCAGGAACTGCTTGCCCACCGTGTCGAAGCGTCCGTTGATGTCCTCCACGCCCGAGTAGACGCCCATGGCGTCACACTGCCAGATGTCGACCAGCGCACCGGGCAGGGGGCGGCAGCCGTCCGCGTCGAGCCGCGACACCTGGAAGCGGAGCGTCAGCTGGGCACCCTCGCAGAGGGACCCGTCCGTCGGGTCCGAGCGCACGTCGGAGCGGTTCAACCGCGTGTCGACGAAGTAGGGTCCCTCGGTCTGGCTCGGCCGCACGATGCACTTGGGCAGTCGGAACGGGAAAGGCGCCGCGCCACGGAGCGAGGACCGCGAACCGAGCAGGACGGCGCCGCCCGCGCCGATCAGTCCGAGCGCCTCGCGGCGGCTCAGGATGCGACCGATCTGAACGTCATCGTGATCCATGTCTCCCCCCCTGTGGTTCGAAGCCCCGGCGATTCCTGAAACGTATTCCAGGCCCGGGCGCGGCGCCGCCCCCGGCGCCACCGCACCCCTGGGCGCATCGATCGACGCGGTCTCCCGCGGCCGATTGTCGCGGCGGCGCCTACCCGGTCGGAGGGATCGAAAAGCCGGCGCTGCCCGCGCCGCCTGCCGCGGCCTCGAATCCAGCGACGTCGACGCCCTTGAAGAGGAGCCACAGGGCCAACGAGCCCTCTCCGACCACCGCGGGCAGCAAGACCGCGGGAAACAAGACCGCGGCCAGAGCCGGGGACAGGATGAGGGCGAAGCTGTTCACCAGGTAGCCCAGGCCGGCCAACGTCATCAGGAGGCCGATCGCCTTGGGTAGGTAGCCCGATCGGTAGATGAGGGCGCCGAGGGCGAGGCAGGCCACGCCGAAGAAGATGAGGTCGTTCCCGAACCCGTACCCGTACAGGGTCAGCGGGACGTAGGCCAAGGCGTCCAGCTGGTCGGTGCCGAACGCGCCGAGGTGGCCGGCTCCCTCGAGCGGAATCAGCGTGGCGAGCAGGTGGAGCTCGTTGGTGGCCTCCATGGCGATGGTCACCAGATTGAAGAACACGGCCAGGAGCGCGAGATCCTTGCTCACGGGCCTGAGCAGGACATAGAGGACGAGCGTGACCACGACGCTGCACACGAGCATGAACAGCTCGCTCGCCGCGCCGGCGCGCCACAGCTGCTCCGACGCGCGGATGTTCTGTGCCGTGGCGGTCGGGTCGCCCGGTACGATCAGGCCGCCCCTGATCAGCCCTTCTCCCACGATGCCGCCCACGATGATGACCACGTAGAGCAGACCGCCCACCCGCGCCAACTTCAACGGCCGGGAACGAGCCTCCGAGGTCCCCATGTCGCCACACGCTCCTTTCGACGCGCTCGCGTCAGACCGGTTTCGCCCGCGCCGGCCCGATGCCCTTGACGAGCAGCCAGAGGCTCAGCGCCACTTCGAACACCAGCATCGGAATCCACATGAGCTCGGTCACGGAACCCTCCAGCACGCCGGCGAGCTGGGCGGGGAGAAGCACCACGAGGAGGACCGACGCGACCACGCCGAGCCATGCCAGGGGCACGGGGATGCTGCGCGCCCGCAGGAACAGGTAGGCGTAGATCGTGCTCCCCACGGCGAAGGCGGTCGCGCTCACCAGCGTCGTGTTGCTCCGGACTTCCACGAGAAGTGCGCCCAGCGCGCCCGCCGCCTCGGGGTCGAGGGCGGCCGCCCATCCACCCCCCTCCCCCAACCGGAAAAGCGCGCTCGTGGCGACCGTCGCGAGCGCGTTGATCACTCCCTCCGCGATGCGGAAGGCGAGGGCCAGGAGAGCGAGGTGGGGCTCCTCGTCGCGCGTGATCGCATACAGCGCCAGGGCCAGGACCAGCGCGTTGGCGATCGTGAGAAGCGAGAGGATGAGCACCCACCGGAGGCGGGGTGCATGTTCGGCCAGGCTGGCGAGCTTGGCCGCGGCCCCATCGCCCGCGGTCGCCTGGCTGAACAGGATCGTCTCGGGTAGGGCGGTCGCGATGTAGAACAGGAACATGAACCCGGCCACCCGGGCGTACGTCTGACGGCTCATGCGCGCTCCGCGATCGGATGCCCCTCTCCGGGCCATGGATCGGAGTTCCCGAGCGAAATCCTACGAACGCCGGCCGCGGGCCGTTTCAGCATCCGGCCCGGGTCCGCCCGGGGGGGCTCGACCAACCCCTGGCGCCGAGACCGCCGGCTGAGCCCCGCGCCTCGACCGCCGGCGGCCTTGCGCCGACCGGCCTAGGGGCCGCCGACCCCGGACGCGAGCTGTCGCGCGTACTCGGCCTCGTCGAAGCGGCCCCGCGACGCCGCGATGAGCCCGTCCTCGCCCAGCGTCCACTCCTCGTAGCCGCTGAACCGGACGGCCTTGCCGGTGCCGCCCGGTCCGGTGTTGGTCCCGCTGAACGTCCAGTGGTACTCGACGGTCCCGGGCCCCACCCGCAGCGAGTCCATCTCGACCACCATGTCGGGGAAGGCCGTCATGAACTCCTGCGCGGCGGCCGCGATCGCGGCCCGGCCCACCGAGGGCGTGCCCTCGTTGATGGTGAGCGAGCCGTTCTCCGCGTAGTAGGAGGCGACGCGGTCTGCATCGCGGCTCGTCCACGCCGCGGTGTACCCGGCTCCGAACTCTCTCAGCCGTTCCGCATCCATGGCAGTCTGGGCTGGCGCGCACCCGATCCCGAGCAGAAGCCAGAGCACCGCTCGGAAGGGGCACCTCGTCGGCGCGACGGAGTGAAACCGAAGCCGGGGGTAAGACATGCGCCTAGACGTGCTGGTCGACCAGGATGGGGTTCCCATCGGGGTCCACCGCCACGAAGCTGCCGGGGCCCGTCG
>JBFIOX010000266.1:0-3859 GCA_041610455.1 Gemmatimonadota bacterium | reverse complement strand
CAAGGCCGGGCTCTATCTCACCGTGCCGTCCCTCGGCATCCGGAGCTTGGAGAAGGGGATCGGCATGGATCCTCGGGGCTTCGCGGTGGCCGGCGGCTTCCTGCTCACGCTGGGGATCGTCATCCTGTTCTGGGGCAGCCCGGCCTAGCGGCGGCGAACCTTTTCCGGGAGTCGGCGGCGTGGTGACGCAGATCGAGGTCCGGACGGGCGGGAAGGGGCTCTACGAGATCACCGACCGCGTGCAGGCGGTGGTCGACGAGGCAGGGGTCGAGGAGGGCCTCTGCTCGGTGATGATCCGGCACACCTCGGCCAGCCTCACCATCCAGGAGAACGCCGATCCCTCGGCCCGCCGCGACCTGGAGGGCTGGCTCGAGCGGCTCGTGCCCGAGGACGATCCGCACTTCACGCACACGGCCGAGGGGCCGGACGACATGCCCTCGCACATCAAGGCCGCGCTCACCTCCGCCTCGCTCTCGATCCCCATCGCGGGGGGACGGCTGGCGCTCGGGACCTGGCAAGGCATCTATGTCTGGGAGCACCGCGCGCGGGGCTCGGCCCGGCGGCTGGCCATCCATGTCGGGGAATAGGCCCGGCGGCCGGCCGTCGCGACGCTGATCGAGCGCGGCGGCGGGCGGCCAAACAGGGTTGGACCCGGGATCCCGCTCACCGCCTCGGACCGACCTGAGGAGACCATGGGGAACGACGCCACGAAGGTCGTATCGGAGACCTCCAAGAACTTCGGCATCATCATCGCCTTCCTGCTGCCCGGGTTCATCGCGCTGTGGCCCATGCAGCAGGTGTCCTCGGCGGTGGCGGTGTGGTTCTCGGGCGCCGGCCTGAGCGCGGGATCCCCGGGGACGGGTGGACCTCCCCCCGCGGCGCCCACCGCCGGCAGCTTCCTCATGGTCGTGTTGGCCGCGCTCGCTCTCGGGATGCTGATCAGCGCCATCCGGTGGGCCCTGCTCGACAAGCTGCTCCACATCGGCTTCCGGCGACCGAATCTCGACTACAGCAAGCTCCAGGCGAATCTGGGCGCGTTCGATTTCATCAACGAGAACCACTATCGGTACTATCAGTACTATGCGAATTCCGCGATCGCGCTGATCGTGTGGGCCTTCGGCTGGTTTCACCACACGTATCCGCCAGGGAGCCAGATCGCGGTGGTCGGGGCGGTCGAGGTGATCCTGCTGCTCGCGGCGAGGGACGCGCTCAAGAAGCACGTCGACAAGCTCACGAAACTGTTGGGTGAACTACCGTCGCCGCCGCCTCCTCCGGCGGGGGGCACGGTGCCGCCTCCTCCTCCGGCGAGCGTCAAGGTGCCGCCACCTCCCCCGCCCACAGTCGGATAGATGGGCACATAGTCACCGGCCCCGGGCAGCCGGGGCCCAGCGAGAGCAGGTGCCGCATGACCAACGGGATCTACGGGCGCAAGCAGATCATCCGCGAGCTTGCCGAGAGGACCGACATGTCGCAGAAGGCGGCCCAGGAGGCCGTCGACGCCCTGTTCGATCCGCAGAAGGGCATCCTGGCGGGCGCGCTCCGGCGGGGGAGCACGGTCCAGATCACCGGCTTCGGTTCGTTCCAGGTGCGCCAGCGGAAGGCGCGCATGGGGCGCAACCCGCAGACGGGCCGGGAGATCCGCATTCCCAGCATGCAGGTGCCGGTATTCAAGGCCGGCAAGGGGCTCAAGGACCGGGTCCGGGGCTGAGGGACGCTCCGTGCTCTCCGGCCGCCCGCACGGCCCCACCGCCCGCCTGCGGCCCGCGGCGGGCCTCGGCTTCGCCCTCGCCCTCGGGTGGGCGGCCTGCGCGGGGCCCGAGGCGACGCCGAGGTCGGGCACGAGCGCCGCGGGCCTCCACTACGAGGTCCGCGGGTCGGGCGCTCCGCTGGTGCTCTTGCACGGGTTCTCCCTCGACCTGCGCATGTGGGACGCCCAGGTGGGGTGGCTGGCGCGAGACCATAGGGTCGTCCGCTACGACATGCGGGGCCACGGACGCTCCGCCGAAGCGGGCGCGCCCTTCTCCCATCACGAGGACCTCGCGGGGCTGCTCGAAGAGCTGGGGCTCGAGCGGGCCGTGCTGGTGGGGCTCTCGATGGGGGCCGAAGTGGCGATCGACTTCGCGATCGCCCACCCCGAGCGCGTGTCCGGCCTGGTCCTCGCCTCGCCCGGGCTGAGCGGCTACCAGCCCCAGGGCTCCTTCGAGTGGATGGGGGCGGTGATGACGGCGCTCCAGGCGGGGGACGCGCGCGCCGCCACGCGCGCCTGGGTCGAGACGCCCCTCATGCGGATCGAGGGCGATCCGGCCGCCGACGCCGCCATGCGCGTCATCGCGCTCGACAACTGGGACGTGTGGACGGGGGACCCGAGCCTGCGGCGCCGGCTCGACCCGCCGGCGGTGGGCCGGCTGGCGGAGATCGACGCTCCTACCCTGGTGCTGGTCGGAGCGGCCGACCTTCTGGACACGCGGGCCGTGGCCGACACGTTGGCGGCGAGGGTCCCCGGAGCCGAGAAGGTGACGGTGCCGGGGGCGGGTCACCTGCTCAACCTGGCGGCCCCCGCGGCCTTCGACGCCGCCCTGCAGGCGTTCCTGGAGCGCCGCTAGCGCACGAACAGCACGGTCACGCCGACCTTCGCCACCAGCGACCAGTCGAAGTCGTCGAAGGGAAGCGTCGACCCGATGAGCACGAACGAGGTGCGCGGGATCGGAAGCGGGACCACGGTCGAGCTGATGAGGGTGAAGTACGGGTTGTAGTCCGCCGGCTCGAGCCAAAGGAGGCCCGCCCCCAGCCCCGTGAACGCCCGGCCCACGCGCAGCACGGGGCGCTCGGCGGCGGTGATCACGGTGGGGGCGCCGCTGTCGTCGGTCCACGACAGGGTGACGTAGGCGCGGGCGTTCCAGACCGGCGGGGTCTCGGCGTGCAGCTCCGCCACGGGCTCGGTCGCGTGCTCGGTGAACAGCACGCCGACGCCCACCGTGACCAGCTGGGCCCCCGCGCCCACGGCGGACAGGAGGTGGAGGGCCACGCCCGCGGCCAGCAGTGTCCCCGCTCGACCATGGTCCATCGGACTCCCCTAGGTCGCGGGGCGCTCGGCCGAGATGAGGTGGGCGTGGATGGGAAAGGCCACGCTCCCGCCGGCATCGAGGAAGGCCCCGAGGTGCGCGGCGGCATCGGCCAGGACGCGCTCGTAATCCTCCTCGCGGATCTCGCCGAACATGGCCAGCCACCCCTTCACGTCGGCCGTCACCCAGTCTCGGATGGACGGGAAGCGGACCATGCCCTCCAGCGTGCGGATCCGGACCGGCGAGATGTCTGCCGAGCGGAAGAGCGCCTTGAGCTCGCTCCGGCTCCCCAGCGCGAAGGGGAGCCGCAGGGCGTCGGCCGCCCACGTCCCCAGCGTCCGCTCGAGGACGTCGAGAAAAGCCAGGTAGCCCGGGGAACGCTCCACGGCGTCGAACACCGCGACGACCAACCTCCCGTCGGGGCGCAGCACGCGCCACATCTCGGCGAGCGCCACCCGCGGCTCGCCGAAGAACATGAGGCCGAACTGGGAGACGACGCGATCGAAGCTCCCGTTCTCGAACGGTAGGGCCTCGGCGCGACCGTGGCGCCACTCGATGCGCGGGTTCCGGCGCGCCGCCACGGCCAGCATGCCTTCGTTGGCGTCGAGCCCCACCACCGCCCCACGACCCCCCTGCTGGTCGAAGATCTTCCGCGCCAGGACGCCCGTGCCACAGGCCACGTCGAGCACCCGCTGGTCTGCCTGCAGGCGAGCGGCAGTCGCGACGTGCTCGGCCCACTGCCCGAACAGCGCCGGCACGAACACCGCCTCGTACACCTCGGCCGGGTCCGCGCCGGT
>JBFIOX010000265.1:0-3867 GCA_041610455.1 Gemmatimonadota bacterium | reverse complement strand
CGTCGCATCGAGCTTCCCAGCGGTCGGCTGGTCTTGCTCGAGCCCGGCGACGTGGTGATCGGCGCGCTGGGAGAGCGAGCCGCCACGCTCGAGGCGACCGGAGATTGGCGCGCCGTCGGGTCCGATCTGCGATTGGACCTGCTCACCAGCGCCGGGCTCTTCGGCCGCGCGACATCGGTGTCGGGGATGCTGGGGCCCCTGGCACGGCTCGCATATCGAGCGCACGTCGTGCGGGGGGGGCGCATCCTGCGCATGGATCACTTCGTACGCGCCGAGCCCGTGTCGGCCTACACGACGCCCACGCTCCTCATCATCGGCACCTCCATGTCGGCGGGGAAGACGACCACGGCCCGCGCCGTCATCCGGCACCTCGTTCGAAGCGGCCTCGCCGTGGCCGGCGCCAAGCTGACGGGCGCCGGTCGCTACCGGGATATCCTGACGATGCGGGACGCCGGCGCCGACCCGATCGTCGACTTCGTCGACGCCGGCTTGCCCTCGAGCATCGGTCCGGCCGAGGTCGTCCGACCCGCCATCGCCTGGATGCTGTCACGCATCCAGCGGTGCCAGAGGGACCTGGCCGTAGTCGAGGCGGGCGCCTCGCCGCTCGAGCCCTACAACGGCGAGCTGGCGATCGACGCCCTGGGCGATTCGATCTGCTTCATCGCGCTCGCGGCCTCCGACCCCTACGCGGTGCTCGGCGTCACCGAGGCGTTCGGCGTCGAACCCGATATGGTGACGGGGATCGCCACCAACACGTCGGCCGGCATCGCGCTGGTCGAGCGCCTCACCGGGCTCCCGGCCATCAACGTCCGCGACCCGAGGCACGCGGATCGGCTGGCCGAGCTTCTCGAGCCGCTGGTGGGCGACGCGCGCGGTCGCGTGGCACCCGAAGGAGGGGGCGCGGGGCCTCCCGTTCCGTCGTGGCGCACGCCCACGTCATATTGAGGGAACCAGTGCGACCGAGCGTGATGCGCGGGAACCCGGGGGGACCAGTCGACCCGACATGCTGAGCATCCTTCGAGAACCCTGGCCGTGGTACGTGGCGGGGCCGCTCATCGGCCTCGTGGTGCCCGCGTTGCTCCTGCTGGTGGGCAAGGCCTTCGGGGTCTCTACCAGCTTCCGCGACCTCTGCGCCGCCGCCACGCCGGGTCGCTTCGAGTACCTGAATTACGACTGGCGCACCGGCGCATGGCGCCTGGCCTTCGTGGCGGGGATCCTGCTCGGCGGCGTCGTGGCGGTCACGCTCCTGGCCTCGCCCGATCCCGTCGTCGGCATCTCGGAGGCCACGCGCGCCGATCTGGCGGCGCTCGGCATCCAAGACCGCTCCGGGCTCTTCCCCGACGACCTGCTCGGCTGGGGCGCGGTGCTCTCGCTCCCCGGCTTCGTGGCCCTCGTGCTGGGTGGCTTCCTGGTGGGATTCGGCACGCGCTGGGCCGACGGCTGCACGTCGGGCCACGCCATCATGGGCCTGGTGGGACGGCAGCTCCCGTCCCTCATCGCCGTCATCGGCTTCTTCGCCGGCGGGCTCATCTCGACGTTCGTCCTGCTGCCCGCGCTGCTCGGAGGCGGACCGTGAGGGCGGGGCGTGTCGCGAGGAGCCGGCGGAAGCGCGCCGCGGGATGCCGGCGGCGCGCCGTGGGCGGACGTCGGGGTCGTGCCGGCTGGGAGGCTTCGTGAGCGGCGGCGAGACCGTCACGCCGCGGGCGGTGCTCGTGCGCTCGCTCCTCATCGGGATCGCTTTCGGCGTGGTCCTGGTGAAGTCCGAGGCCGTGTCCTGGTTCCGGATTCAGGAGATGTTCCGATTCCAGGGCTTCCACATGTACGGGCTCCTCGGATCGGCCATCGCCACCGGCATGCTCTCGCTCGCAATCATCGATCGCCTGGGACTCCGCGGTTGGGGAGGCGAGGTGAAGGTCGGCCGCAAGGAGAGCCGGGGGCTCAACCGACACTACTGGATGGGCGGCACCGTGTTCGGGCTCGGGTGGGGCCTCCTCGGTGCTTGCCCCGGGCCCATTTACGCCCTCATCGGCACGGGAGCGACCACCTTCGTCGTGGCGTTGGCGAGCGCGCTGGCGGGGGCGTGGACGTACGCGGCCCTGCGCCCCCGCCTGCCGCATTTCTAGACGCGCGGACCCAGAGAGAAGCGGAACGGACATGCTCTTTCGACAGATCTTCGACGACAAGCTGGCGCAGTACGCCTATCTGGTGGGCTGCCAACAGACGGGCGAGGCGATCGTGATCGATCCCGAGCGCGACATCGATCGGTATCTCGAGGCGGCGGCCAAGGAGGGGCTTCGCATCGTCGCCGTGGCCGAGACGCACATTCACGCCGACTTCCTCTCGGGAGCGCGCGAGTTCGCCGAGCGCTTCGGCACGCGCGTCTACCTGTCGGACGAAGGCGATGAGGACTGGAAGTACGAATGGGCCCGAGCGGGCGGGTACGACGCCGTGCTGCTGCGCGACGGAGACACGTTCGAGGTGGGCAACATCCAGTTCGAGGCCGTGCACACGCCGGGACACACGCCGGAGCACATCTCCTTCCTCATCACCGATCTGGGCGGAGGGGCGACCGAGCCCATGGGCATCGCCTCGGGCGACTTCGTGTTCGTGGGCGACCTCGGGCGTCCCGACCTGCTCGAGACGGCCGCGCACGTGCAGGGGGCCATGGAGCCGTCGGCCCGACGGCTGCACGCCTCGGTGCTCGAGTTCCTCGAGCTGCCGGAGTTCCTGCAGGTGTGGCCCGCGCACGGGGCGGGGTCGGCTTGTGGCAAGGCGCTGGGCGCCGTGCCCGAGACGACCGTGGGGTACGAGAAGCGCTTCAGCCCGGCCATCGACGCGGCGCGGCGGGGCGAGGAAGCGTTCGTGTCCTACATCCTCCAGGGACAGCCGGAGCCGCCGCTCTACTTCGCGCGCATGAAGCGCGACAACAAGCTCGGCGCGCCCGTGCTCGGCGACCTGCCCTGTCCCCGCAAGCTGACGGCCGAGGAGCTGGGCGAGCTGGCCGGCGACGGCGAGGCGATCGTCATCGACACGCGCTCTAACCGCTCGGAGTTCATGGCGCGTCACCTGCCCGGCTCCCTGTACGCGCCGCTCACGAAGTCGTTCAACACGGCGATCGGCTCCGTCGTGGCGGACGAGAAGACGCCCCTCTACCTGATCATCGACGGGGAGGACCTGGACGGGGCCGTGCGCGATCTCGTGCGGATCGGGTTCGACCGTATCGTCGGTTACGCGGAGCACGAGACTCTCGAGCGATACTTCGAAGCGGGGGGAAGCGCCGCGCGCATCGAGGAGATCGACTTCGGGGCGGTGAAGGAGGCCCTCGCCCGCGAGGAGGCGCGGGTTCTGGACGTCCGCTACGCCTCGGAGTTCGACGCGGGACACGTGCCCGGCGCGATCAACGCCTCCTACACGCGCCTCCCGGAGTACCGGGACCGCTTCGACGGCGACGCGCCCCTGCTCGTGCACTGTCAGAGCGGTGCGCGCGCGGCGGTCGCGGCCAGCTATCTGGCGCGCGCGGGGTACCCCGTGCGCTACGTGAACGATTCGTTCCCGGCCTGGGCCGCGACGTCGGAGGTGGCGCGGACCGAGTCCGTCGCCGTATAACGCCGGCCCGCCCCACCGGTTGGCCCCCGGGTGGGGCGAGACGCCCCGCCCGGCCTCGCCGCGTCGCCTCGGGAGGTCGCCCTCATGCCGTGCCGCACGGCTCCTTCCCGGGGTTCGACAGCCGCCTCGGGCCACGGTGCGGCCGTTGCACCGATCCCGCCTCGGAACCGTCGCGCGGCGGGCCCCCCGGCCGGGGGCACCCGCGGCGACGTCAGCCCGGAGCGCGATTCCATGCCACGATGGCTTCCCATGACGCTGGGG
>JBFIOX010000264.1:0-3876 GCA_041610455.1 Gemmatimonadota bacterium | reverse complement strand
GCGAGCATGGCGGTGAACGTCGATGTCGAGGCCGTGTCCAGGATCACGCCGCCGAAGGCGGACGGCAGCCCCACGGCGCGGCGCAGCCAGCCCACGACCACCTCCTCGAGCTCTGTCGCGGCGGGAGACGTCCGCCACAACATTGCGTTCACGCCCACCGCGGCGATGAGGAGCTCGGCCACCACGCTCGGCGCCCGGGTGTGGCTGGTGAAATAAGCGAAGAACCCGGGATGGTTCCAATGCGTGAGACCCGGCACGATCAACGTCTCGAAGTCCTCGAGCACGCGCTCGAAGGGCTCGGCCGCCCTCGGCGGATCGGGGGGCAGCCGCGCCCGGATGTCTCCCGGCTCCACCCGCGGGAACACGGGCATGTCCTCGACGCGCTCGCGGTAGGCCACGGTCCACTCGCTCGCACGGGCGAGCGCTTCGCGAAGGTGCGCGGGGGTCCACTCCGCGGCCTGGTCTTCCGGGGCGGGGGGCACTTGGTTGGACATGACGGCTCCTGATTCGTTGGAGCCCCTCTGGCTCCTGCTCGCGGACTGCCAGATGGCGCTCCGGGAGGAGATCGACGCGGTCATGCACGATCTGGCGCGACGGGGCCTGGACCGCCCCGTGCCGGCCCTCTCCGGACGCGCCCGCGGCGCCCTCGGGTCGGGGTATCGCTACGCGTTCCAGATCGCGGGCGGAATGTACGACATCCGGAGCGAAGACCGGGTACGCGTGCGCTGGGGGACGCGCGAGAGCCTGGGCGTGGTGTCCCGCTTCGACCGCGGCATCGGCCTCCTCCAGGTTCACGTGGGCGAATGGCTCGGCGAGAGACTCGCCGGGGCCGAGCTCGAATTCGACGCCACGTGGTTGCTGCGCGAGCTCTCCGAGCGGCTGGCCGACCTGGCGGAGGACACCGACGCGTTCCACCCCGAGACGGTGCTGGGGCTCTTGGGACGGAGGCCGCCCCGGCTGGGGCGGACGGCGCCCGCGCTCGAGAGCTCGGCCGACCTCAACGCGCCGCAGCGCGAGGCGCTCGAGCGCCTCCTTGGCAGCGAGGTGCAGCTCGTATGGGGCCCTCCCGGGACCGGCAAGTCGCGGCTCGTGGCGCACGCCGCCCTCGAGCTCGCCCGCGAGGGGCGCGTTCTCGTGACGACGACGACCAACGGGGCGGTAGATGAGGTGGCGGCGCGCCTGTCCGCGATCCTGGACCCCGAGGCGCTCGCCTCGGGCCGGGTGGTGCGCGTCGGGTCCGATTTCGGCGACGCGCCCATTCCCGAGATCACGCTGGAAGCGGCGCTCGCCCGACGGCTCGAGGCCGGGGCGGGGGGCGTGTTGCGCGCCCTGGACGAGCTGGAGGCGCGGCTCGGGATTCGCGGGGCGGCCGCGTCCGGGAACGGCGCGCTCCCGGGGCGGAGCGGTACCGGGCCGCGCGCCAGGATTGCCCGAGCGCTCGGGGTGGCGAGGGCACGGAACGATGCCGAGGCGGCCCGCGCCGTCGGTCGGATCATGGTGGAGGTCTCGCGACAGGCGGGACGCGCGCTCGAGGAGGCCGACGTCGTCCTCACCACCCTGGCGCGGCTGGCCGTACGCGAGGAGCTGCGCGATCTGCGCTACGCCTCGATGATCCTGGACGAGGCGAGCACCGCCCCTCTCCCGTACGTGAGCCTGGCGGCGGCTCTCACGAGTGGGCGGGCGGTGGCGGTGGGCGACTTCCTCCAGCTCCCCCCGGTCGTCACCAGCCGCGGTCCGGCGGCCGAGCGCTGGCTGCGCCGTGACGTCTTCCACGAGACCGGAGTCATCGGCCGCGAAGAAGGCCGCGTCTCGCTCCCCTCCCCGCACGACGGCCTGTGCGCCATGCTAGACGTCCAATACCGCATGAGCGCGCCCATTCGCGCCCTAGTGAGCGAGTTCTTCTACGACGGCCGACTGCGGGACGCGGCCGAGATCGAAGGGCGGCCGGTCGCGGACCCGGCGGTCCTGCTGCTCGACACTTCCGCGCTGCGCCCCGCCGTAGAGCGCGTGGAGGGCTCGCGGCGGAACGCGACGCACGCCGACGTGGTGGCCGAGTTCCTCGCCGCGGCCGCCGACCAGGGCGAGGTGGACGTCGCCGTGGTCTCGCCGTATCGCGCCCAGACGCGATACCTGCGGGACGTGGCCCGCCGCCGTCTGGGGCAGACGGCTCCCCGCCACCTCCAGGTCAGCACCATCCACCGCTTCCAAGGACGCGAGAAGGGCGTGGTGGTGCTCGATACGGTCGACGCCCCGCCGGGCCGCAGCTGGTTCCTCGACGAGCGTCGCAACCCCGACCTGCCACGTCTGCTCAACGTGGCCCTCTCCCGGGCCCGCGACCGCCTCGTGCTGGTCGCCAGCGTGGAGGGGTTGGCCCGCACCCTGCCCTCCGATGCACTGCTCAATCGCATCGTTGCCCACGTGCGCGAAGCGGGCGGTTGCCGGCCCGTCGCCCGGTCGGCTCCCCCGCCCGGATGTGCGTCCCGCGCGCCGGCGCGAGCCCCCGGCCGGCCGGGTGAGAGCGCAGGGGCGGCCGATTCGGAAGGAATCGACTCGGAATAGCCTCTCCGGGTGGGCATCGCCATATCGAGATTTTCGAAAAACCTATGTTGGACCGCTCGGCGGGTTGCCCGGGAAAAAACTTTTTTTTAAACTCACGTCGTGCCAAGGGAGGAGGCACCGACCAATCCGGAAGGTCGAGGCTGAGAACCGGCACCGTGGGTCGCTCGATGCGAGACTGAAGGACCGGGGCGAAAGTCCCGGGGGACGGGTCGGGTTTCCGGCGACGGAAAGACGGCTCGGACGAAAAGAGGAGCCTCGCGCAGCTGGTCGGGCAGAAGGTACCAGGCTCACGGAGATCCTGTAAGGCCGCGCAAACTAACAGGATCGCGCCGCCAAGGCCCTAAAACAAAAACTCCTGGCTCGGCCCCTGACGCCCTTTTGGGTGGCAGGGGCTGAGTGCATCTGGGTCGATCCCTTCCCGGCCCTCGACGACCCCCACGACCGGCCGCCCGGGAAGCCGATTCCCGCGAGGTCGCGGCCTGAACGTCGGGTCGAGCCGCACCCCGCCCGGAGCGCCGCGCTGCTCAGCGAGGGATTTTTTGAAAAAATGCCTGTGGGAAATCTGTTGAAAAGTTGTCGAGAATGAGTGGAATAGATATGGTCGCCGTGACGCGTTCGCCCCTCGCGCCGGCGGGGCGCATCTTCCTGAGCCGTGGACTTTCCACGCGGGGGTGGAGAAACCGAGGGCGGCCCGGAGGCGAGGAGGAGGAAGGATTGCGAGTCGTGGTTCAGCGGGTGTCGCGGGCGGCGGTTCGCGTCGAGGGTGAGGTCGTGGGCGAGATCGGGCGGGGGCTGCTCGCGCTCGTGGCGTTCGGTCCGGGCGACGGGGAGGAAACGCTGCGCTGGATGGCGGAGAAGCTCTGGGGACTGCGGATCTTCGCCGATGGGGCTGGGCGCATGGACCGGTCGGCCCTGGAGACGGGCGGGGCCTTGCTCATCGTCTCCCAGTTCACGCTGTACGGGGACGTGTCCAGGGGGCGGCGGCCCTCGTTCGTGGGAGCGGCCGCGCCGGAGCGGGCCGAGGGCCTGTATCGACGCTTCGTGGCCCTCTGCGCCGAGTCCGGGGCCGTGGCGGAGGGGCGCTTCGCCGCCATGATGGATGTGGAGCTGGTCAACGACGGCCCCGTGACGCTGATCGTGGACCGGTGAGGCGGGGTCGGCGACGGGATCGACCGTGATGATGCCCGACGCCCGCGGCCCCCGGCCGCTCCGCATCGGCGTCATCGGCTCCGCCCGGGCCTCGGAGGCGCACGCCGCGCTGGCCCGCGCCGTGGGGGCGGCCATCGCGCGGGCCGCCGCCATCACCGTGTGCGGCGG
>JBFIOX010000263.1:0-3879 GCA_041610455.1 Gemmatimonadota bacterium | reverse complement strand
GGCCACCTGCGAGCGCACCACCCAACCGCTCTTGCGGGGGCCCTCGAACGCCACGCGCCGCAGCCGGTCGACCGAGAGGCTGTTCGCCGTTCCCCCCACATCCACGTCGAGTCGGAAGCTGAAGAAGTGATCATGGTTGGTGGCCACGAGATTCGGGGCCACGAGCGTGCCGTAGGCCGCATCCGCCGCCGCGCCCGGGTCGGCCATCGAGCGGCTCGCCACTCCCTTGAGCCCGTCGAATCCCGTCGCGCCGATGCGCACCACGATGCGACCATCCTGCGTGAACACCCAGTCGAGGAAGTAGTCGTAATTGCCGATCGCGGCGGCCGTGCGGACCACCAGCTCGACGGCGCGTCGCCCCTCGAAGGACTGGCCGATGAGGTTGTCGAAGTGGCGCCATGCGGGGTCGCCCACGTTACGCTCGAAGATGCAGATCACGTCCTCGGCGACGATGGTGCTTCCGAAATCGTCGGGCAGCTCGGCATCGAGCAGCACCGCCGACTCCGGGCAGTCGTACCCGGGGGCGAGGGGCGTGGCGTTGGCTCCGAACCCGTACTCGCCCGCGTCCATGAACGTCCGCGAGTACCAGGCGCCGCTCGGGTCCATGTAGGGGACGAAGATCTCCGAGAGGGCGCCCTGGTAGAGCACCGGTCGGGCCTCGTTCCCCTCCCGATAGCTCACCGCGGAGACCACGAGCCCGGCGCGCTTGTCGAGCCGCTGATGGAGCCGCCAGTTGTCCCACTCCACGAGATGGCCCCGGATCGTGAAGTTGACGCCCTCGGGCTGGTGCATGAACACGGGCGCGAGCGACGCGCGTCCCGAGGACACCGCGGCTTCGTCCAGCCTCGCCGGGGCATCCGAGATGGGGATGATGCCCTCGTCGACCACCTCGAGCACGCGGCGCGCGTTCACATCGACCACGGCCCACAGGCCCTCGATGGGACGGTTGAACAGACTCACCTCGCCGAGCAGGAAGCAGGGGGTCTTGAGCAGGCGGCGCCCCTCGTGCCCCGGGATCCCGAAGTTCCCCACCGAGAGGGGAGCGCACAGGACCTCGTCCATGCTCAGCCCCCGCGCCGCGAGAGCCGACGTGAACTCCGGGCTCCCCGCCAGGATCTCGCCCACGCCGATGAACTCTTCGACCAGCAGGCTGGGCTGCACGCCCTCGATCTCGGTCCACGAGACCACGGCGCCCGCCGTCAGGTCGACCACGGCCTCGTAGGTGCGCGCTCCCCGCTTGACGATCGCGAACGCGGCGCGCCCGAACGGCCCGCCGGGCCGCCAGGCGAGCACGCTCGCCTTGGCGGGCTCCCGCAGCTCGAGGGCGGCGAAGCGCGCCTCCTCGTCGACGTGTCCCGCGGCCCGCAACAGCTCGACCGTCTTCGCGTGCTCGGCGGCCGACAGCGGGTCGAGCGGGTGCGGGATCGCGGCTGCCTGCGGGGCGTTCGCGCGGGCCTCGCAGCCCGTCCACACGAGGGCGCCGGCCAGGGCGACGATCAGGATCAGTGTCCTGGGAAGTAGGATGGAAGGCTTCATGTGGCACCTCGGGGCGTTGGGGGCTCGCTCAGTCGACGCCGAACGGTCCGCCGCGCGGCCGGCGGCGGTCGCCGCGGTCCATCCTGGAAGGAGACCGCGGTGTCCGGATCTCGGCGCTTCCGAACGGGCCCTGGGGCGACCGCGAACGGACGAGCACGAAGGGACGCCCGCCCATCCAGTCATGCTAGGGCCCGCCGCCGCCGAGGGCCACCCGTGGCACGGCGTGAGGGGCGGGCGGGCCACCCGGATCGGCAGGCGGCGGGCGGGTCAGGCGCGGGCGCCGGGCCCGAAGAACACTTCGAGGTTCTGGCCGGGATTGGGGGAGGTCAGTCGCGAGACCAGCACGAAGAGCAGGAGGCTGACCCCCACCCCGACCTCGACGGCGTCGATCCCGTACTTCGGGAACAGCCGATCCTGCGCGAGCAGCTCCCAGGCCAGACACGCCGTGAACCCCCCGAGCATGGCGGCCACGGCCCCCTTCGCCGTCCCCCGCCGCCAGTTCAACCCGATCACGATGGGGACGAAGAAGAACGAGGCGATGAACTTGGCCTGCTCGAGCACGATCCCCTGCACGTCGCCCAGCTTCTGGAGTGCGAAGAAGAGCGGGATGAGCGACAACACCACGATCGCCACCCGATTCACGTTCACCAGGTGGCGTTGCGAAGCCTGGGGGCGCACGAACTTCCCGTACAGGTCGTGGGCCACGCCGGCCCCCGTGACGAGCAGCACCGAGTTCACGGTCGACATGATGGCCGAGAGCATGGCCACGAGGAGGAGCGCGCCCACCACGGGCGGCAGCACCTGGAACGCCATGATCGCCGTCGCCTGGTCCTGCGAGGGCAGGTTGGGGAAGATCACGCGCATCAGCATCCCGATCGACATGATGCACACGCTGATGACGAGCTGGAAGCCGATCGAGACGAAGATGGCGCGGCGGACCGTCCGCTCGTCCCGCATCGAGTAGAAGCGCGTCAGCTCGTAGGGCGCGGCCGCGATCGAGAATCCGAAGGCGATCGCGAAGGCCAACAGCTCCTTGGGCCGGTAGTACCAGCCCACCAGGCGCGGGTCGAGCGTCTCGAGGAACCTCAGCGATCGGCGGACCGCCGCGACGGGGTCGCCGCCCCCGATCTGGTGCAGGAGGATGGGGACGGAGACGACCAGGGCGCCTACCATGATCAGCGTCTGGAGAAACTCGATGTAGGAGCTCGAGCGCACGCCGCCCAGGAGCGTGTACAACGCGGTCGAAGCGACGATGATGAGCATCGCGGTGAGCGGCCGGATGCCGAACACGACCTCCGCGATCTCTCCGCCCGCTTGGAACTGGGCGACCAGGTAGATCGTGTAGGCGACCACGATGAGGACGCCGGCCAGGGCGCCCGCTGCGGGGCTCCCGTAACGCGACGAGATGTAATCGGGGACGGTCAGCGCCCCGAGGCGCCGCAGCTTGGGGGCCACGAAGAAGGCCGAGACCAGCCACCCGGTCCACAATCCCAGCCAGGGCCACCACCACGACACGCCCGCCAGGTAATGCCGGCCGGCCGTCCCCACGAACGTGCCGGCGCTGATCTGCGTGGCCGCGAGCACGGCGCCGCCCACCAGCGGGCCGATCGAGCGTCCGGCGGCGAGGAAGTCGACCTCGGTCTCGGTGCGGAAGTAGCTCCACACCGAGATGCCCATGATGATGCCCAGATAGAGGGCGAGGACGATGAAGAAGACCGTGCCCACGCCTCAGCTCAGCGGCGGGTCCGGGTCGGGTCGCGAGCCGTCCTTCCCACGCCGTCGGAGGAGCGCGTAGCGCCAAGCCCACCAGGCTCCCACGACGATCGCCAGCACCACCAGCAAGTCGGTGATCCGTTGGAAAGAGAACAGTCCGCCACGCGACAGGCGCACCAGCGAGGGGAGGCTCGACAGCCTCACTTCCAGCGCTCCGTCCGCGGCGCGGCGCCACCGCGGCAGGCTGGTGCCGGGGTCGATCAGCGCCACCTGGTCCGGGGGCCCCTCCAGGCGGAGCAGGAACGGCGCTTCGACCTCCCGCGCCACGGTGAGCTCCGCGCTCCCCCCGGCGACGAACAGGGGCAGCCGCTCGACATCGCCTGAGAGCCGGTAGCGGAGCACGATCGGGGCCCCGCTCTCGACCGTGATCTCGTAGTCCCGCTCGCCCCGCACGAGCGTGGCGTCGAGCAGACTCTCGCCCTCGCGCACCACCTCCACGACGTCGAGCGTCTGGCCCTCCATGGCGAGCGCATGGGCCTTCACTTCATCGCCCTCGGGGAGCAGGCGCTGGCGTACCTCCACTCCCTCGGCGGTCAAGGTCAGGCGCACCGTGTCGACGGCTTGGCCCGC
>JBFIOX010000262.1:0-3905 GCA_041610455.1 Gemmatimonadota bacterium | reverse complement strand
TCGGGCTCTCCCTCGTCGTCCTCACTGCGGGCTGCATCCCGCCGCGAGGAGGCGCCGCGAGAGGACCGACGCCCGCGGCCGCCCGGGCCGGCGGCCCCCCCGGGGGGCGCCCCGCAGCCAGCCCGGAGGGGCCGAAGAAGTACTCGGAGGTGGTGACGGAGAAGGCGGTCACCGACTCGGGCCTGGTCCACGTCCACAAGGTCGACGACACGTTCCTGTTCGAGATTCCGAACGAGATCCTCGGACGCGAGATCCTGCTGGTCACGCGCACGGCGCGCGTGCCCACCGGTCTGGGATACGGTGGGCTGAAGTCGAACACCCAGACCCTCCGGTGGCAGAAGAACGGGAGCGAGCCTCACAAGGTCCTCCTCCGCATCGTCGGGCACGAGAACGTGGCGGCCGACTCGCTCCCCGTGTTCGAGGCCGTGCGGAACTCGAACTTCGAGCCGATCCTCCATTCGTTCGACATCGCGGCCTACAGCGACGACTCGACGAGCGTGGTGATCGACGCCACGCCGCTGTTCGCCAAGGATGTCCCCATGCTCGGGCTGGGGCAGGGCTTTCGCGATCGGTACCGCATCCGCTCGCTCGACGAGAGCCGCAGCTTCGTGGCCTGGATCAAGAGCTTTCCGCGCAACGTGGAAGTGCGCCACGTGCTCACCTACTCCGCGCAGACTCCGCCCTCCAACGCGAGCACCGGCTCGATCACCGTCGAGATGAACCAGTCGATGATCCTCTTGCCCGACGCGCCGATGCAGCCGCGCATCTGGGACGAGCGGGTGGGCTTCTTCCGCGTCAACCAGGTCGACTACGGCCGCAGCGACCAGAAGGTCGTGACGCGACGCTACATCACCCGGTGGCGGCTCGAGCCCAGCGACACGGCCGCGTTTCGTCGGGGCGAGCTCGTCGAGCCCGTCAAACCGATCGTCTACTACATCGATCCCGCCACGCCCACCAAATGGCGGCCCTACCTGAAGGCGGGGATCGAGGATTGGAACGCGGCCTTCGAGGCGGCCGGTTTCCGCAACGCCATCCAGGGCCGATTCCCTCCCCCTCCGGAGGAGGATCCGGAGTTCAGCCCCGAGGACACGCGCTACTCGGTCATCCGGTGGTTCCCGTCGCAGGTCCAGAACGCGTTCGGACCCCACGTGCACGATCCGCGCACGGGAGAGATCCTCGAGAGCGACATCGGGTGGTACCACAACGTCGCCAACCTCCTGCGCAACTGGTACTTCATCCAGACGGCGGCCGCGAACCCCGCCGCGCGGCGGGTGCTGTTCGATGACGAGGTGATGGGCCGCTTGATCCGCTTCGTGGCGGCCCACGAGGTCGGACACACGCTCGGACTCCCGCACAACATGAAGTCGAGCTCGGCCTTCCCCGTCGACTCGCTCAGGGCTCCGGGCTTCGTCTGCCGCCACGGGGTGGCCCCCTCCATCATGGACTACGCGCGCTTCAACTACGTGGCGCAGCCCGAGGACGAAGGCGCCTGCTTCGATCCGCGCGTGGGCGAGTACGACAAGTACGCCATCGCCTGGGGCTACCGGCCCATCCTCGATGCGCGCTCGGCCGACGACGAGCGCTCGACCCTCGACGCGTGGGTGCGCGAGCACGAAGACGACCCGGTGTACTACTTCGGGGATGCCACGCCCATCGATCCGACGTCGCAGACCGAGGCGATCGGATCCGACGCCGTCGAGGCGAGCACGCTCGGGATCGAGAACCTCAAGCGCATCGTGCAGAACTTGCTCGCCTGGTCCTCATCCGGGCGCGAGGGCGAGGACTACTCCGAGCTGGAAGAACTGTACGACAACGTCGTCGCGCAGTGGAACCGCTACATGGGGCACGTGTCGACCGTCATCGGCGGCGTGACCCGTACGCGCAAGGCGGTGGGCCAGGACGGTCCGGTATACGAGTTCGTCCCCGAGGAGACCCAGCGACGCGCCATGCGCTTCTTCGCCACCCAGGCGTTCGAGCCCCCCACCTGGATGGTGGAGGAGTCGGTGCTCTCCCGCATCGAGAACCCCGCCACGCTGGATCGCATGCGCCGCCTGCAGGTCGCCGTCGTCAATCGGATTCTCGACCCGGGGCGCATGCAGCGGCTCATCGAGGCCGAAGCGCGCAACGGGGCGGACCACTACGGGCTGGGGGAGATGTTCGACGATCTGCGCGGCGCCATCTGGAGCGAGCTCGCCGCCGGGCGATCGATCGGCGTGTACCGGCGCAACCTGCAGCGCGGCTATCTGGAACGGCTCGAGTTCCTCATGACGGCGGATCCGGGGACACCCACCTTCCTGTTCGGCAACCTGTCGGCCTTCTTCACGGCGGTCGACGTCTCGCAGTCCGACATTCGCGCCTTCGTGCGTGGGGAGCTCGAGACGCTCAAGGGCGAGATCGAGCGCGCCCTGCGTCGGAACCTGGATCGGCCCACGAGGCTCCACCTGCGTGACGCCATCGTGCGCATCGACGACATCCTCGATCCGCGCGACTGAGGACATCATGTGACTCCGGCCCCCGGAGGTGGTCGAACGGGGTAGCGCGCCACCGGCCGAGCGGGCCGGTGGCGAGGACCGAGGAGGCCCGGTACGTTGGCCGCCCGTCACACCCGGAGGAGGTGGGGATGTCTTCTTTGCTCGCGAATCTCGTCGAGCGGTTGAGCGGCGATTCGATCGATCCTTTGGCGCGCAGCGTGGGGGCCGAGCGCTCCGGCGCGCAGGCCGCGGTGGCCACGGCCGTCCCCGTCCTGCTCGCCGCCCTGGCCCGCAACGCCTCGCGGCCGGAGGGCGCCGCGTCCCTGCACCGCGCCCTGGCGGGACGTCACGATGGTCGCGTGCTCGACGACTTGGGCGGCTTCTTCGCGCGACCCGACACGAAGGACGGCGACGGCATCCTGCGGCACGTGCTCGGCGACCGTCGCGGGGCCGTGGAGCGTGGCGTGGCCAAGTCGAGCGGGCTCGATCCGTCGCAGGTGGGGCCGCTGCTCGCGGCGCTCGCCCCGGTGGTGATGGGCGCCCTCGGACGGCAGCAGCGTCAGGGCGGCTTGGATACGGGCGGCCTGTCGAGCATGCTGCGGGACGAGAAAGAGGGGATGTCGCGGGCCGCGCCTCAGCTCGAGGGGCTGGGGCGTCTGCTCGACCGGGATGGCGATGGGGAGATCGCCGACGACCTTCTCTCCGGACTCGGGGGAGGACTGCTCGGCAAGGTCTTCGGGGGCGGCCGCTGAGGGCGGCCCCGTTGCATCGGCGGGTTCCTGGGGCGCCGCCCCGGGCCCGGCGCATAGCGGGACGGAGGTCGGCCGAGATCGCCGCACCCCCCGCCCCGCGGAACACTGGATGGAGGAAACGATGGGCTTGTTCGATTTCGTGAAGGACGTGGGCGAGAAGCTGGGCATGGGCAAGGGCAAGGAGAAGGTGGCGGTCGAGGAGTACGTCGAGGAGCAGCAGAAGGCGAACGCCCTGTGGCACATGATCAAGGGTCTCGGCCTCGAGGTGGAGGACTTCCAGGTGCAGTTCGACGACGGCGTGGCCACGATCACCGGCAAGGTCCCGAGCCAGGCCGAGAAGGAGAAGGTGATCCTCGCCCTCGGCAACACGCAGGGCGTGGCGCGCGTCGACGATCGGTTGCAGGTGGTGGAGCCGGCTCCGGAAGCCACCTTCTACACGGTCAAGTCCGGTGACACGCTGTCGAAGATCGCCAAGGATCACTACGGCGACGCCATGAAGTATCCGGTCATCTTCGAGGCCAACAAGCCGATGCTCAAGGATCCGGACCTCATCTATCCGGGTCAGGTGCTGCGCATCCCGGCCGACGCCTGAGCGCGCCGGGGCGGGCCGAGCCCTCCGGACGCGCCCGTCCGCCGGCCTCCGGGGCCACCGCCCGGGGCCAGACAGAATGAAGAAGAGGGC
>JBFIOX010000261.1:0-3912 GCA_041610455.1 Gemmatimonadota bacterium | reverse complement strand
TCGGCCCTCCCCCCTGTGGCGGACAGTGCACAGTCGTGCCGGCCCAACGACTCGACCCTCATTTGGCGCCGTATCGTGGTGCGGGCGCATCAATGCTCCAGACCGTGCGAAACACGTAAGTGACGGGCTCGTGGGCGTGTAGGTCCCGTCCGGCGTCTGGCCCGTACCCTGCGGTACTGACGCGCCCTTGTGACGCCCCGACGGTTTGGGTCGCGCGACCGCGTCGGCCGCTCGTCCCCGCCGGGCGACCAGGCCGCCGGTCGATGAGAGTGGCGGGATTCCGATGCCAACCACCCCAGGAACAAGGAGTTCCAGCATGTTCTCTGACACGAAGCGCTTCTTCCGCACGGGCAGCATGCTGCTCGGGGCGGGCTTGGTGCTCGCCGCCTGCGAGTCGGGCACGCAGAGCGTGGCCGGGCCCGACGCCCACCGGCCGTCGTTCGCCGTCGATGGGGCGGCCGAGGTCGGCGAGTTCGAGGTGTGCAAGTTCTACAGCGGCGGCGTGGGACCGGCTGTAACGATCGACTTCACGGTCGATTTCAACGGAGACGGCCTTGGCGGGCCGCAGGACTTGGCCGGTTCGGTCGTGCTTGGAGATGGGGAGTGCGCCATCGTCCATACGTACGACGAGAGCAACTCGAACAACGGATTGCAGATCCAGCGCGTCACGGTCACCGAGCAGGTGCCGGCGGGCTACGATCCGTCCTACGTCCTGACGAGCATCCTCCTCTTCGGCGCGCCGGTCGTGGGTCCGCCCACCGCGGGCAACTCGGCCTCGGCCGACATGCTCTCGCAGCCGGACAACGGCTTCTTGGTCGAGTTCACCAACACGCTCATTCCGCGCGGTAACGAGGGGTGCACGCCGGGTTACTGGAAGCAGTCGCACCACTTCGACTCGTGGACGGCCCCGTTGGCGCCGGGCGCGCTCTTCACGGCTCCGGGCTTCACGAGCCCCGGCTCGGATGCTCGCGTGAAGCGCGGCAAGACCGAGAACGACGTGTCGACGCAGCTCCAGGCGCTCGAGGCCAACCAGGGCGGCCTGGCGGCGCTCACGCGGCACGCCATGGCGGCGCTGCTCAACGCGGCGAGCCCGGACGTGGCCTACGCGTTCACGCAGGCCGAGATCATCCAGCTCTACAACGACGCGGTCGCCGGTCTGATCGACGTCGAGGCCACCAAGGATGACTTCGACGCGGCCAACAACGGCGCGGGTGGCTGCCCGTTGAACTGAATCCGCACGAGGTCGCGTAGACCTCCGCAGGATCAGTAGCGGTACGGGGGCTTCGCTTCGGCGGAGCCCCCTTTCTTTTTCGCCGCGCGTTCGCCCAGGTTGTTCGGGCGGCCGCGAGCGATTCGTGTGGAGCGCCCTCGGGCGCGGCCTGTTCGTGCACGCGCCGTCGGCCAGGCGGCGGACGAAGCTCCGCCCGACAAGGACCCGAGCGCAGGAGTGGCGCGATCGATGGCGAGGCATCCAGACCGCCGTGACTTCATCCGAATGACGACCGCCGCGGGCGGCGCGCTCGGCCTGGGGCTGTCGGCCCCCTCGGCCGCGGCGGATCCCTTGGACGCGACGCGCACTCGCCCGGCCACGACGGCTCGCGCGTCCGATAGGGCCATCCGGGTCCTCATCCTCGGCGGCACGGGCTTCATCGGCCCCCACCAGGTGCGTGCGGCTCGCGAGCAGGGGCACGAGGTGACCTTGTTCAACCGGGGCCAGACCAACCCGGAGCTCTTCCCGGGGGTCGAGAAGCTCCGGGGCGACCGGAACGATGACCTGGAGGCGCTGCGCGGACGCGCATGGGACGTGGTGATCGACAACTCCACCGCCCGACCCGACTGGGTCACGAAGAGCGCGGAGTTCCTGCGGGATTCCGCCGCCCTCTACTACTACGTGTCCTCTCGGTCGGCCTACGCGGACCACGGCACCGTCCCCATGACCTCGGACGTGCCCACCTTCACGTTCGAGACGGCCGGGGTCGAGCGGGCCACCGCGGACATCACGCGACTCCCCTACGGGCTGGCCAAGGCCGAGTCGGAGCGCGAAGTGCTGCGCGTGTTCGGGGAGCGGGCGGGCATCTTCCGCCCCGGTCTCATCGTGGGTCCGGGAGACCCCACCGACCGCTTCACCTATTGGCCCGTGCGCATTCACCGGGGCGGCGAGGTGCTCTCGCCGAGCGACGGGACCGACCCTGTCCAGGTCATCGACGTGCGCGACCTCTGCGATTGGATGGTCCGCGCGGCCGCGGCCGGGCACGGGGGGCGCTTCAATTGCGTCGGGCCCGCCACACCCCGCCCCATGGCCGAGCTGCTGTACGGCATCCGGGCGGTGACGACGGCGGAGACCTCGTTCACCTGGGTCGAGCGCGAGTTCCTCGCCGCGCGCGACGTGATGCCCTACCGCGAGATGCCCGTGTGGATGCCGCCCGTGCCCGGCCGCGAGGGCTTCGCCCGCTTCGACCTGACGAACGAAGTCGCCCACGGGCTCACTTTTCGCTCACTGGCCGACACGACGGCGGCCACGCTGGAGTTCCACTTTTCCCGACCGCCCGAGCGGCAAGCGCAACTGCGGGCCGGGATCTCGCCCGAGCGCGAGGCCCGGGTGCTGGCCGAATGGCACGCGCGCTAGAGAGGAGGCGCCGATGAGGACGATCCGAAAGTTGCTCGACAAGAAGGGGCACGACGTCTGGTCGTTGCCTCCGGACGCTTCGGTGTTCGAGGCCATCGAGCTGATGGCGGAGAAGGGGATCGGAGCCCTGGTGGTCCTCGAGGGCGAAGTGCCGGTCGGCATCGTTTCCGAGCGCGATTACGCGCGGAAGGTCATCCTCAAGGGCCGGTCGTCAAAGAACACGCAGGTACGGGACATCATGACCGCCGACGTCATCTACGCTGGGATCGATGAGACGGTGGAGGAGTGCATGGCCCGCATGACGAACGAGCGGATCCGGCATCTGCCCATCAAGGACGGCGAGCGGCTGGTCGGCGTCGTCTCGATCGGCGATCTGGTGAAGGCGATCATCTCCGATCAGCGCTTCATCATCAAGCAGCTGGAGGACTACATCAGCGGCTGAGTCCGGAGCGCGACCACCCACTCGGAGGCCCCGAACGCGAGCCGCCCCCCGCGGACGCGTTCCCGAGCGCGGCCGCCCCCGCGAACATGGCGAGGATCTGATCGTGAGACACGGATCGAGCTTGCTCGTGCTGTGGTTGCTGTGCGCTCCGGCCGCGGTCGGGGCGCAGACCGACGATGTGCGCACCCTGGATGGCATCGTTCGCGCCTACTACGAGGTCATCTCGGGACCCGCTGGCGAGTCGCCCGACCGGGAGCGCGACCGTGCGCTCCATCACCCCGACGCGCTGGTGGCGATCACCGGCCTCGGACGCGACGGCCGCCCCTTCGCGCGGACCATGTCGTTGGATGGGTATCACGACGCGTTCGGCGGACCGCGGGCCGAGCCCTTCTACGAGTACGAGATCCATCGGCGCACCGAGCGGTTCGGGAACATGGCGCACGTGTGGAGTACCTACGCCTCGAGCCGCGACCCGGGGGGCGAGCCGTTCGCGCGCGGGATCAACAGCATTCAGCTCTATCACGATGGCGAGCGCTGGTGGATCATGGGGTGGATGTTCGATTCGGAGCGGGGCGGCAATCCCATTCCGGAGGAGTATCTTCCGTAGCGCGCCGGTCCCCGGCGCGAGGGCGGTGGGCAGGGGGTGAGACCGGGAGGTGGGGATCGTGGGTCGGCGGGGCGGACGGGTGTTCGGAGGAACGGCGCGGGCTCAATTTCTGATGGCGGCGTTGGCCGTCGCGGGCTGCGCCGGGTCCAGGCCGGCCCCGGTGACGCCGGGAGCGCCGGCCGCGACGCTGGTCGGAGGTTGTGGCCCCGCGCCCCACGACCTGGTTCCAAACTACGT
>JBFIOX010000260.1:0-3917 GCA_041610455.1 Gemmatimonadota bacterium | reverse complement strand
TTCGACGGGACCTCTTTCGTCGACGTGACAGACGCCGCGAACCCGGTCTACCTGGGGAACCTGCCGCTCACCGAGGGGGCCACGCCGAATCTGTGGCGTGACATGAAGGTGTACGCGAACCACGCCTTCATCGTGGCCGACAACGCCGGCCAGCACGGCGTGCAGATCTTCGACCTCACGCGGCTGCGCGACGTGTCGGGGCCGCCCGTGGAGTTCGATGAGGACGCCATCTACACGGGCATCGCGTCGGCGCACAACATCGTGATCAACGAAGCCTCCGGCTACGCGTACACGGTGGGCAACAGCGGCGGGGGCGAGACCTGCGGCGGCGCGCTGCACATGATCGACATCCGGGATCCGAAGCAGCCCAATTTCGCGGGCTGTTACGCGGATCCGGCCACGGGCAGCGCGCGCACGGGCTACACCCACGACTCGCAGTGCGTCATGTACCGGGGGCCCGACCCCGATTACCAGGGGCGCGAGATCTGCTTCAACGCGAGCGAGACGGCGCTCGGCATCGGCGACGTCACGGACAAGGCGAACCCGAAGGCCATCTCCAGCGCGTCGTATCCGAACGTTGCCTATTCGCACCAGGGGTGGCTGTCCGAGGACCAGCGCTATTTCTACCTCAACGACGAGCTCGACGAGTTGCAGGGCGGCACGCCCGGCACGCGGACCCTCATCTGGGATGTCGAAGACCTGGACGATCCGGTGCTGGCCAACGCGTACGTGTCGGACAACGGCGCCAGCGACCACAACCTGTATGTGCGCGGACAGTTCATGTATCAGTCCAACTACGTGAGCGGTCTGCGGATTTTCGACATCTCCGACCCGACCGACCCCAAGCCCGTGGGCTTCTTCGACACGGTGCCGTGGGGCGCGGACACGCCGGGATTCGCAGGGTCGTGGAGCAACTACCCGTTCTTCGAGTCCGGCAACATCATCGTGTCCAGCATGCGCGAGGGGCTCTTCGTGCTCAAGAAGCGCCAGCCGGAGCTCGTGCCGTGAGGAGCGGGGGCGCCCGCGCGCTGGGGCTGCTGGCCGGCCTCGCGGTCGCGTGGGGCGCGGTGGAGCTCCTGCGGGCGGCCCCCTCGGGGCCCGTCGCCACCCAGGCGGCGGGCCTCCAGAGGGGTGACCCGGCGCCCGATACGCCCCTCCATTCCCTCAGCGAGGACGTCATCACCATGAAACGGCTCACCCCGGTCCTGCCGGTCCAGGCGATCGAGCCCATCCTGCCTTTCTGGGACAAGCTCGGCTTCGAGCGCAGCAACGAGGTCCCGCACGGCGACGGGCTCGGTTTCGTGATCCTCCAGAAGGACGACGTGCAGGTCATGTATCAGACCTACGCGAGCATCGCCGACGACGTCCCGTCCCTGGCAGAGACGCCGGCGGGCGGCACGCTCCTCTTCATCGAGGTCGAGGATCTCGACGCCGTGGCCGCGGCGCTCGAGGGCATCGAGCCCGTGATCCCGCGGCGCATGACGTTCTACGGGGCCGACGAGCTCGTGGTGCGGGAGCCGGGCGGCAACATCGTCACCTTCGCCCAGTTCGGGCGGGAGGGTGGCTGACGCGAGTCAGGGCTTCCGGCAGCGGACGTGCAGGAAGTAGGGGAGGATGCGCGAGTCCTTGACGTAGGCCACACGGCGCGGGTTGTGTCCCTCGCCGCACCCGATGTCGATAGCGCGCAGACCGCGCACGTCGGGCATGGCGCGCTGGAACGCCGGCGTGTCGAGGTGGTCGCGGTAGAGGTCGTAGCCCTCGCGCGCCAAGCGGGTCCACGCAGGCGCCGCACGCTCCCAGAAGGTTCCCGCCTCGCGATGGTCCAAGACGCTTCGCGGTCGGGCTAAGGCCAGCGACGCCGCGTGACTCGGTCGAGCGGCCGCACCTGGCGGCCGGTCCGGTAGGCTTGGCGGGTGGCGAGGTCGAACTGGTCTCCGGGCGCCAAGAAGTAGAAGCGCCCGCGGTTCCCGATCATCCGCTCGTGGTCGTAGATGGCCACGTACGACTCTCCGATCACCTCGAAGCGGTCACCCTCCACCACGATGGCGGTGTTCTCATCGATTCCGATGCCGAGGAGCTCCGGTCGGGCCGAGACGATCTCGATGAGGTCGAACTGCCGGTTTCGCCGTAGCAGGTGCTGGTCGATGGCGGTCCCGCGCAGAAACCCGAACCCCTGCTCGTGGTCGCCCATCATGATGGTGTTCGTGCGGGTGTCGCCTCGGGCCAGGTACGACCCCTGGATGGTGGCGCCGGCCGACGAGCCCCCGATCACGCCTCCCCGCTCGAGCAGCGCCCACAGCTCCCGTTCGGTGCGCGTGCCGAGATAGGCGTCGGCCAGGCGCCACTGGCGACCTCCCGAGAACCACACGCCGGCCGCCTCTCGAATCGGCTGGACGAACGCCTCGGAATCGGCCTCCTCGCGGTCGTTCGTGTGCAGGACCGAGAGGTTCTCCGCTCCCGCCTCGCGGAAGCTCCGCAGCCCCGCGAACGAGTGGTCGTAGGCTTCTCCACCCCCCGCCGTCGGAACCACCACGATCGGGGCGTCCTCGCCTCCCGCCAGCTCGAGGAAGCGCGCGAGGATCGCCGGGTCGCGCATCCCGCCGCCCACGATGACCAGCGAGCCGTTCGCCGGTCCCACTTCCTGCGCGACCACCGACAGCGGACCGAGCAGGAGCGCGGAGACCAACAGACGTCGCACTCGGGCATCGAGACCGCGGAGCGCGGAGCGAGGCATACTCTCTCCCGGCTTGCAGGTGACGTGTCGGCGCGGTGCCGCCGCATGGCGCGCAACGGTAAGGCCCGCTCGGCCCGCGGGCGAGCACGGGCGGACGCTGTTCGGTGACGGGCCGCGGGGCCCGATCGTCTTCTCACGGGTTCACCGAATGGGGAGAGAGGGGTCGACATGAAGGCCAAACTCGTTGCCCTCGCGGGGGTTCCGTTGCTGGCAGGCTGTGGGTTCGCCTACGGGGCCGGCGGCGGGGTCTACTACGAGGAAGGCTATTACGAAGACGTCCACTACGACCACGCCTACACCGGCGGGGCCTACTACGACTACGAATACTCGCGGCACGTCGATTACCGTCGCCTGCCGGTCCCGCGGGGCTACTTGCCCGCGCCGGGACGTTGCCGCGTGTGGCTGCCCGGCGTGTCGCCGGGCCGCCAACCGCGCTCGGGCTCCTGCCGCGCCCTGGACTACCGGGTGCCGCGCGGCGGGTGGCTTCTCGTGCGGCCGTACGACTATCCGGGCGTCGTCGAGTTGATCGTGTACGACCACAAGCGACCACGGATCAAGAAGCGGTACATCTACGACGTGTACGACGGACGCCGCGTGAACCGGTACCGGCGCTAGCCCGGCGTCGCGCCTCGGGGCGACCGCCTCGCGCGAGGGCGGTCGCCCCACGGGGCCCGCGGGGCGACTGCTCACGCGGCCGACCCGCTTGTCGCGCACCCCCGATCGGACCACGTTGCCGCACCCTCAGGCGCGGAGGTCCGCTCATGTCGATCGCTCGTCGCTCGCCCCTCTCGGGCACCCCTCGATGGCCTCCTGCGTTCCCTCGCGCGCTCTCGTTGGTGGTGCTCTTCTGGGTGGTGCTCCTCGGCG
Organism: Gemmatimonadota bacterium; assembly: GCA_041610455.1. Taxonomy (GTDB): domain Bacteria; phylum Gemmatimonadota; class Gemmatimonadetes; order Palauibacterales; family Palauibacteraceae; genus Palauibacter. The sequence continues at coordinate 316 of JBFIOX010000260.1, read as the reverse complement.
TCGCCGATCGCGTCGAGGCGCAGACCGCGGCCGAGCCGGAGGGGGCCGCGGCCTCGCTCGAGGGAGCGTGGCGCGCCGAGGAATACGTCCTGGCGGGGGGACAACGTCACGTCGTGCGCGGCCGCCTCGTCTTCACCCGCGATGAATGGCTGGTGCTCTTCTTCGTCATGGAAGGGGAGGAGCCGAGACGAGGCTCGGGTGAAGGGGGCCGTTACACGCTCGAGGGGGATCGGCTGACGTTCGAGCACCTCTACCACCTGTCGGCGGGAGCCGCGCTGCCGGGCTTGCCGGCCAGCGATCTCGTCATGCAGGCCCG